>NZ_WXWS01000509.1:0-7174 GCF_009904715.1 Vibrio sp. V42_P2S4T144
GTATCCTATGAACCACGCACAACAAGCGATAAAAGAACTCATCGAACAAACAGAAAAAAGCGTCATTGGACAAAGCCACGTGGTTCGAGCTTTAGTCATTGGGTTATTAACAAATGGGCATATTCTGCTAGAAGGTTTACCGGGAACGGCAAAAACACGTTCCGTAAAATCGTTGGCGAACTTGTTAAACACCAGTTTTGGTCGAATCCAGTTTACGCCGGATCTTTTACCATCTGACGTGACGGGTACTGAGGTTTATCAAGAGCTGGATGGTAAGCCGCAACTCCATTTTCAGTCAGGGCCAATTTTTAACAGCATTGTACTTGCTGATGAGGTCAACCGTGCACCAGCCAAAGTACAAGCGGCACTGCTTGAAGCCATGGCCGAAGGCACAATCACGGTAGGCGATAAAACTCACGTATTGCCAGACTTATTTATGGTGCTTGCAACGCAAAACCCAGTAGAGCAAGAGGGCACGTACCCACTGCCAGAAGCGCAAATGGACCGCTTTATCATGAAGGTTACCGTCGATTATCCAGAAGATGACGCCGAACGTGACATCATTCGTTTGGTGCGCTGTGAAGAATTGGGTGCGGAAACCAGCAGCGAAATTGTTACGCCAAAACACATCGAGCCAGACGTGGTGCTAGAAGCGCGTCGTCAGTTACCAAACATCGTGGTATCAGACCTAGTGGAAAACTACATCGTTGCGTTAGTGATGGCGACTCGTAAGCCAGAGCGTTATGCCGATTCAAACTTAGCAAAATGGATTGAGATTGGCTCTAGTCCTCGTGCTTCTATCGCACTCGACAAATGCGCTCGTGCGTATGCGTGGATGCAAGGACGTGACCACGTTACTCCTGACGATGTGCGTGCCATGGTTCCGTCTGTATTGGGCCACCGTTTTTCTCTGACCTACGATGCACTGGCAGATGGGGTCGATCATCAACGAGTCGTACAAGAGCTGCTAGATTGTGTAGAAATTGGGTAAGTGGGAGGCATTATGGCTAAGCCAACTCTTGCGCCAAAATCACAGGGGATGGATCCCCGTTTGTACTGCGATTACGCTCGTTTAGTACGTCTGCAAGCACAAGCAGAATCATTCAGTTTACTCCCTCACCTAAAGGCGGGTAGCGTACTCTCTGGCCGACACAATTCGTTGTTTCGCGGTCGTGGATTGAACTTCGAAGAGCTGCGCCATTACCAATTGGGTGACGATATTCGTAACCTTGATTGGAAAGTTACGATGCGTACAGGTAAGCCGCACGTACGCAGTTATACAGAAGAAAAAGATCGCAACGTAATCGTGTGTGTCGACCAGAGAAGCACAATGTTTTTTGCTTCGACGCAAGTAATGAAATCGGTTGTCGCGGCAGAGATCGCAGCGATGTGTGGGTGGCGAGTATTAAAAGATGGCGACCGAGTCGGTTTTGTCATCGCATCCCCGCAGGCGTTGTTTCACAGCAAGGCACAGCGTTCGCAAAACGATCTTCTGGCGCAACTTAAACGTCTCGCTAAAGCCAATCAATCGCTCAATGTGGACTCCCGCAACTCCGAAAAAGTAACGTTCAGTCAATGGATTGAGCTCATTAAACGCATGAAGCTCAAGCAATCCACTTTGATTTTTATCAGCGACTGGAGCGACTGCGAGGAGCACCATCTTGATCACCTTAAACAGCTGCAACAGCACAATGATGTTCTCGCAGTGATGGTTAGTGACCCATTAGAACAAACGTTACCAGACGATTTGGCAAAATCGAAATGGGTGGTTGGTGATGGGCAGTATCAACTCAACTTAGACAGCAAAGCAAAGGTAGAAGCTGCGAGCGCAAAGCTTGAGGCTCGAACTAGCTTACAGCGTCAATCACTCTCTCAACTTATGGCGATGAAACACCTTCCACACATCGAACTCGATACGACAGGTGAGCACATTAAACAATTCCAAAAACTGGTAGGAGGGCGTTAAATGAGTGATCTTCCTACGCCTCCAAGTACCTACATACTCAGAGAGCTGCATGATGTGGCCGTACCATCTAGCGTGAGTTGGCACCCGCAAACTATTGGCTGGAAAATTTTAGCGGCGGTTGTGCTCATTGCATTGGTATATTTCGCATATCGCTTGGCTCGGCAATGGTGGCATAATCGTTACCGAAAAGAAGCTCTACTGGCGATTTCGCAAATCAACCCGAGCGACAAAGACATGCCAACAGTATTGTTCTCTGTGCTTAAAACAGTGCTGATTCATATTGATAGCCGCAACGCGAAATTGTTTGATACCGCCTTTCTGCGCAAGCTCGATGCGCTGTATCCGCAAACCGAAGATTCTCAAGCAAACTCGCTTGTGGTCTTTAACGATGAGCTTTCAAAGCGCTGGTTACAAAGTATTGTTGACCCAAGCGTTATGCTAACCAACGAAGAGCGATTAAAGCTTATTGCTCGTGCGAAAAACTGGGTGAGTGAACACCGTGGTGATGCTCAAAAAAGCGCGGCAAAGAAATCACCACGATTGAAACGCAAAGCACATCAGGGAGGTCAACATGAATGATCTTCTTGTATCGCTAACTGGTTTGTCTGGTTTTGAATTTGCTCACCCAATGTGGTTTCTGATTTTGCCGTTGCCATTGGTGGTATACTACTTGGTGCCTGCATATCGCACTAAGCAAATGGCGATCAAAGTGCCGTTTTTTAGTCAGTTGGTGGAAGCGATTGGCGAGACGCCGTCAGAAGGTGCAAGCCAGTTAACCCCAAGCTGGTGGCAACGAGCAACGTTAATTCTCTCATGGCTTTTGGTGGTGTGTGCGATGGCAAAACCCACCGTGTTAGGCGAGCCTCAAGTTCGCGAGAGTTTAGGGCGCGATGTGATGGTGGTGGTGGATCTTTCGGGTTCCATGGCTGAGCCTGATTTCACGTCTCGTACAGGTGAAAAAATTTCTCGCCTTGATGCGGCGAAAGAAGTGCTGACGGAGTTTGTTCAGTCTCGTAAAGGTGACCGATTAGGCTTGGTTCTTTTTGGTGATGCCGCTTTTGTGCAAACGCCATTTACCGCTGACCAAAAAGTGTGGCTCGAACTGCTTAACCAAACCGATGTGGCGATGGCAGGGCAGAGTACCCATCTTGGTGATGCAATTGGCTTAGCGATTAAAGTTTTTGAGCAAAGCGATAAGTCGCGTGGTGCTTTAGAACAAGATCAAAACCGTGAAAAAGTCGCGATTGTATTAACCGATGGTAACGACACGGGCAGCTTTGTCGAGCCGATTGATGCGGCGAAAGTTGCGAAAGCCAAAGGCGTGCGAGTGCACGTGATTGCGATGGGTGATCCGGAAACGATAGGTGAAACCGCGTTGGATATGGACACGATTCATCGCATTGCGAAAGAATCCGGCGGTGAAGCGTTTGAAGCTCTCAACCGTGATGAACTGTCGGCTGCCTACGACGAGATTGGCAAACTGGAACCTCAACTTTACGAAAGCACTACATACCGCCCAAAACAAAGCCTTCATCATTACTTGATGGCGTTAGTGGTCATCATGCATTTGCTCGCGTTCAGCGTCGCAACACTCAAAAGAAGGGCTGCAACACGATCATCATTAGGAGAGAGCGATGTTTGATTCTCTTAGTTGGACGCAATTCTTTACGCAGTTTCATTTTATTCGACCACTGTGGTTACTGGCTTTGGTACCCATGTTTTTCTTGGTGTGGTTACGCTGGCGAGAAGAAAGCAAGCCAAGCTGGAAGGATATTCTGCCCGAACATTTACGCAATGCTTTGACGATAGGTGAGCGAGGCTGGCGTAAGCAACTGCCGCTTAAGCTCTTGATGCTGATTGTGTTCATCGCCATTGTGATTTGTGCAGGCCCAACGTGGCAACGAGAATCTTCTCCCTTTGGCGAAGATAAAGCCTCTATGCTTGTGGTGCTTGATAACAGCGACTCGATGCTGCAAAAAGATCTCCCACCAAGCCGCCTTGAGCGTTCCAAACAGAAAATACGCGATTTGCTAGCCGCGCGAAAAGGCGGAAAAACGGGTTTAGTCGTGTTCGCGGGCAGTGCTCATGTCGCAATGCCTATAACTCAAGACAGCAAAGTATTTGACCCATTTTTGGCGGCCATTACGCCAGAGATTATGCCCGTGCAAGGTAAGCTTGCCGAAAAAGCCTTGCCGTTAATTGATCAACAATTGCAAGGTCAACCAGGCTCCACCGTTCTGTTGGTGAGCGACGGCGTGAACCCGGCCACGATTGAGCAATACCAAGCGTATTTCTCGGGCAAACCTTATCAACTGTTAATTCTTGCGGCAGGGAACGCTGACATTGTGAGTAACAACCCAATGGATTTGGATTCTCTACAAAAACTGGCCAGCCAGATCAACGGTCGATTGGTGGAAGTGACCGTCGATAATAGTGATATCGAGCAACTGAATCGATACGTTGAGCGCAATATGCAGCTTAATGGCGAATCTTCAATGCCTTGGAAAGACATGGGGTATCAACTTCTGTTCCCAATCGCGCTGATCATGATGCTGTGGTTTAGAAAAGGGTGGTTAGTGCAGTGGTGCGTGATTGTAATGGTGAGCGGCACGTTATTGATGCCAACAAGTGCGTTGGCCGAGAATATTTCAGTTAAAGCCGAGCAGCCACAAGTTGTGCAAAAAGTGACGGCTTTCGACAAGATGGCGCAATGGTGGTGGGATTTGTGGCTGACGCCAGACCAACAAGGACAGCGTTTGTTCAACCAACAAGCGTATTTAGAAGCCGCGAAACACTTTGTCGATCCATTACGCAAAGGTACGGCGTACTACTACGCTAGCGAGTTTGAACTCGCGCACAGTGCGTTTTTGGAGATGCAAAACGACCCGTCCGAAGAGGTTCGAGATTACGGTCTTTATAATGCGGCGAGTGCATTGGCGCGTCAGCGTGAATATTTGGCTGCACGTGACTTGTTAAAATCCCTAGCCAACAAGCCAACGTTGAGCGAGAGGCTAAGACCAGATGTTGAGCATAACTTGAAAGTGATTGGTGGTATTGTAGAGGACATCAACCGGATGAGTGAGAGTCAGGCAGGAACAGAGCAAGAAGCATCAACCGAGCTAGGCGATAACCCTCAAACCGCAGAAGGGGCGGATGAAAAAACGTCAGCGGAGTTGATGATTAAAGAGACGTTAAGTGCAGACGACATCTTAGGTAGCCAAGAATTAGCCGACAAATGGTTAAAGCGAGTCGAAGCGGATCCTAAATACTTCTTAAATGCGAAGTTTCAGATTCAATTGCGTTCAATAGAAACCGGAGAATCAACCTCTACTGCGAACGAAAATACAGAGGAGGCGGTGCAATGATGAAAAGCCACCGTTTTACGCCCTTTGCTTTACCCTTGTGGTTAGTTATCTGTTTCGGTTTCCTCCTGAGCAGTAGTGTGTTGGCTCAAGATATTCGTGACGTTCAACGAAAGCATGGAGTTGAGTTACAAGCGTGGGTTGGTCAACAACCAACGGCTGGAGAGAAGCGGAAAACACCAAGTTTTAGCGTCAATGAGCAAGTTATTTTAACCATCGAAGTGGCAACGCCGCGTTGGTTTGCGGGTGGTACGAGAATTGGCAATATTGAAATACCCAATGTTATCGCCAAACAGCGTAATCAACTAGCAACCAACTTTACTGAGCAAAAAGAGGGACAAACTTGGTCGCGTCAACGATGGGAAGTGACTTTGTATCCTCAAGCTTCTGGTGATTTTGTGATTCCACCTGTCGCAGTGGGCGTTCAGGTGTCTGCGCCGGACGGCGAGAAGGTGTCAGGCACACTTTACACGCAGCCGATTAAGTTCAAAACCGTCTTGCCATCGGGCCTGCTGAGTGGTGAGACACCTTGGTTTTCTGCAACAGATGTAGAGGTAAAGCAAGAGTGGGATACCTCCACCGAGTCACTCAAAGTTGGGGATGCAATCACGCGTAAAATCACCATTTCGGCTCAAGATTCACTATCTGTATTGCTACCAGACTTGTTGAAAGGAGAATCAACAACCCGTTATCAAGCGTATCCTCAACCCCACCGTTTGACAGATACGCAAACACGTGGTGATTACCAGTCAACACGCACAGAAGAGAGCGTGTACGTGATTCAACAAGGTGGTGAATTAACCCTGCCTGATTATGAGTTTCGTTGGTGGAACAGTAAGACTCAGCAAGTGGAAACGGTGATGTTAGAGGGCAAAACTTTTGCCGCGAAGCACACGTTGAAGTCCTTCATCAGAACGTACTTTGCATGGATTGTTTCCACGCTTGTGTTGCTGGGTTTTGTGATTATTTCATTGGTAGCCATTAAACGTTACTACCGCAACAGACCGACACCAGCATGGTTGACGTTCCACCGTTTGTTAAAGGCTAAACGTTGGTCTGAAGCAAGGACCATATTGTACAAACAATTGCGTTTAAATACGGCAGAGCTGGAAATGAACAAAGCCGATACGAGTGAATCGTGGCAAAAAAGTGCGTCGCGAATGCAAAATGGTGAAAATAGCGCTCATTTACTGAAGTCGATGTGGCGCAAAATCCAGACCAAACAAAAACGCTTTAAATTCCGTACTCTGCGAGCGTTACCAGAACTGGACAAAGTCATTGGAAGAGATGGCAATGAATAAAACGGGGCGCTAATATAGCGCCTCGTTTTTATTAGAGAATAGAGTTCAAATGAGCCAAGAGTTTATGCGCCGCGCATTGGAAGTGTCCAAAAATGCGCTTCCTGAATGTCAACCCAACCCGCCGGTTGGCTGCGTGTTAGTGAAAGACAATCAAATCGTTTCTGAAGGTCATACTCAAGCGATTGGTGGCAATCACGCGGAAGTGGAAGCGCTGAATGCGTATCAAGGCTCGTTAGAATCGGTGACGGCATACGTTACGCTGGAACCGTGTTCGTTTGTTGGTCGCACGCCAGCTTGCGCGGTGACATTAGTCAAATCCGGCATAAGCAAAGTCGTCGTAGCCATATTGGACCCCGACCCGCGCAACAGTGGTCGAGGTATCGAGATTCTAAAACAAGCAGGTATAGAGGTAGAAACGGGTTTGTGCGGCGAGGAAGTCAGCGAGTTTCTTACCCCTTACCTAGGCAAAGCCTAAGTCAAGCTTTACGTTGCACTATGGTGCCAGTTTATGTGGTGAATGAAGTGCGTCAAAATTGAGTTAAAAC
>NZ_WXWS01000211.1:0-13074 GCF_009904715.1 Vibrio sp. V42_P2S4T144
GCTCAGAGTCAAAAGCGCTCCGTTCGATCTTCTTTGCCACAACAGAAATGAAGAAAGAAAATGGCACGGATGCGAAACCAGCACCAGTTCATAAAGTTGGTGTGCTTGGTGGTGGTCTGATGGGCGCCGGAATCAGCCATGTGTCTGTTGCAAAAGCAAAAGTACCTGTTCGCATCAAAGACGTTAGCAACGATGGCGTTTTAAATGCGCTCAACTACAACTACAAGTTATTTGAGAAACAGCGCAAACGTCGCATTCTATCCAAGGCAGATCTGCAAGCGAAAATGCTGCAACTGTCTGGTGGTGTCGATTTTACCAGTTTTAATCATATTGATGTCGTAATTGAAGCCGTTTTTGAAGACTTAGATCTTAAGCAAAAAATGGTGGCGGACATTGAAGCAAACGCTAAGACAGAAACTATCTTTGCGACCAATACTTCTTCGTTGCCTATCCACAAAATTGCAGAAAAAGCGGAGCGTCCAGAAAACGTAGTGGGTTTGCATTACTTCAGCCCGGTAGAAAAAATGCCGTTGGTGGAAGTGATTCCGCATGAAACGACGTCAGATGAAACCATTTCAACAGTCGTTGCACTTGCTAAAAAGCAAGGTAAAACCCCGATCGTAGTGAAAGACAAAGCGGGCTTTTACGTGAACCGCATTCTTGCGCCATACATGAACGAAGCGGCGCATATTCTGCTGGCTAACGAACCGATCGAAAAGATTGATACGGCGTTGCTTGATTTTGGTTTCCCTGTTGGCCCGATTACCTTGTTGGATGAAGTTGGTGTCGACATTGGCGCGAAAATTATGCCGATTCTGGTTAACGAGTTAGGTGACCGATTCAAAGGCCCTGATGTGTTTGATATCTTGTTAAATGATGGACGTAAAGGACGCAAGAGTGGTAAGGGCTTTTACACTTACAAGGGCAAGAAGAAAGATGTCGACAAATCAGTTTACAAACTGCTTAAGCTCGACCCTGAATCTAAACTAAGCGATAACGATATTGCGTTGCGCTGTGTGCTGCCAATGTTGAATGAAGCGGTACGTTGTTTGGATGATGGCATCATTCGCTCGCCACGTGACGGTGATATTGGCGCGATATTTGGTATTGGTTTCCCACCGTTCTTGGGTGGTCCGTTCCGTTACATGGACCAATTTGGCATTAAAGAGCTCGTAGAGAAAATGAATGAGTTTGCATCGAAATATGGCGATCGTTACGCGCCATGTGATGGTTTGCTTACTCGAGCTGGTGAAGGGACAACGTTCTATTAAACGTTGCTTCGGTAGAGAAAAAGGCTTGCCACTGGCAAGCCTTTTTCATAAAGAAGAAATGGTTACTTCTTCTTGTCTTCCTTATCTTTATTGTGGCCTTTACCTGGGTTGTCGTCCCCGTGAACGCTGCTGTTACCTTTTTTGTCTTTATCATTCCACTGCTTTGAAGAGCAATCATCTGATTTGATGGATACATTGTCTCCGCTAAGGCGCACACAGTCGTCACTTAATTCGAAGCCATCGCCTTTGACTGAGATTTCAGCGTGAGCAGATGCCAATGGCAGTATAAGAGCCACAAGTAAAAGTGCTTTTTTCATGATTACCTCATTAAGTTATTTTTAGTGCGGTAATTAGAGCATAAGCCGCAATGGCGTAATTTCAATTTTCTGCCAATTATGGTACCGATTCAATCTATGAGACCGACAACCTCATGGGTTTGTAGGTTCATTCTAGTAATCGACAATTTTATTTCTGCGCAACTAGATCACCCCAAGCCGCAATCTTTTGGCCGAAGTTGGAACTCTTCAATCGATCCTATTTCTTGTCCTAGATGGATGCGCGGAGCCTCCGAATGCGCTTGACCTTGAGAGTGCATGATCAAACGATTTGCAGTACGAGGTTTCAATTCGTTCACAACGAAGCGAATCATGTCTGCGCGCGTCAGCTTCTTCAACTCCGCCAGTACCTTGTCACGTTGGTTAAACTCAGTGTCTTTGTTTCCTATCGCAACCCAAAGACGTTGAGCCCGACCTCGAAGTGTGGTGTCCGGCGTTGCTATTTGGTTCCACAAGCCGCGCTTACTGCTGTGCCATTGGTAATCGTTTAACTCTAACAACACCATATAAAAGGCATTTAAAAACTCATCGATTGAGGTAACCAGCTCGGCAGGTGCTGCATTAGGTGACTGCACATATAGTACAATACCAGGGTGACGATTTAGCGGCATATTGCCAGTGCCTACCATGTAACCTAATTGCTGCTTGGTACGGATTTCGTGGAAAAACGTTGCCGACATAAGGTGATTGGCCAATGAGTATAGCGCGATACTACGAGGCTCAATATCCTCGCACTGGTGGTAAATAACGACCGCGGAATCTTGCTGGTTACAATGCACCTCACGTTGAAAACTGCCATTTTTACCTAGCATAATGAGCGGGCGAAGTGCCTCTTCATAACGTTGCTCGTTAACTCTTAGAGCATCCTTCAAGGTCGTAGCCATGTCATGGGCTTGCTGGCGTTGCCAGTCTCCGTAAACAAACATTTCAACGTGCAGTTCTGCAAGAATGGATTCTACGAATACCGAGAGTTCATCGACTTCGATTTCTTCTAGCGCTTCGACTAAGGTTGCGAAAGGCGGGTTATTGGGTTGAAGTAACCCAGTAAGTGCGTTAAACAGCTGCGAAATAGGGCGATCTTGTGAAGCATTTCTCCAGTTTCGTAACAGTTGTTGTTTGATGGTTTCAAAGCGAGCAGGGCTGAAATCTCGAGAAGCAAAACGGTGCAGAATCATTTCTAGCAACTGAGGCAGCTTTTGACTGAACCCTGAGAGGGTTAAGGTCACGCCACCTTGGTGAGCGTACATGTTGTAACCCATCCCTGCGATTTCTGCTTGATAGGTTTCTTTTGCTAGCGAATCGAGGAACATCTCTACACATAAGCGCGTTTTGACGATGTTCTTTGGTGATGCAACGGCATGAGAGCTGTCGATAGCGACATAAACGACACCTTTAGGCACGCGAAATTCGTCATCTTGCAAATGCCACAGCCGAAACCCTTCGAGATCCTCAATCAACTCTGGCAGCGAATCACCATTTTCGAGTGGCATGGGGTCGAGGTCGTAGCAAATATAAGGGTTCTTTTTCGGTAAGACGAATTGCCAGCTTGGGTCGATTTGTTGATAGAAACGACGTTGGTCTTCACTAAAAGGTGTGACGGAGTACGGGGTAAAGTACCATTCGGCAGTACGGTTGTATTCCAGGCCTTTAGCAATCAAAGTGACGCGTACATTATCGATGGTTAAGTATCGCAGCAATGAACGCTGTAACTCCTCATCGTAGCCCGCCATTTTGTAGTCACCATAAACCGTGTCTTCCGGTTGATAGTGCTGCATGTTGATCACCAGATGGCTGACGAGATCCATTGGGCGCGATGGCTCTTGGAAGCGGAAAGCCGATTCTAATACCGCTTGTTTTTCGAGATAGCGCCATTCATCTAACCCGTCTTGTTTGATCATCGAGAGGTATTGAAAAACTGCTTGAACGATATCATCAACATGATCTAAGCCGTTTGGCGTCAGGGTGCAGCTTACGGTAAAGTCTCGGTAGTTACTGCCACTCGCGCCGCCGCCCGCTGAGAGAGAAGTAATCCAGCCTTTTTCTTTGAGTTGAAGCATCAAACTGCCTTCTCCTTCATAACCCAACAGGTGAGCAAAGTAGGAGAGTGGCTTCACGCTATAATGCGCATCCATTCCCGGCATGGGGAATGTGAGAATCAGTTTACGGAACTCTTTGAGCGGCTCGACTTGAACCAAAATGCCCGTGCTTTCCTCAGTGCCGATCGGTACATCAATCGATTTTCCACGAAGATGGTGATTTGGGATGTCGGCAAACATGGCTTCTACCCAAGCTTGCTGTTCATCGAGCGGCTGTGGCCCAAATAGAGTCAGTGTCATCAAATCGGCGGAATACTGAGAGTGGTGAAACTCCACAATTTCGTCGCGGATGGATTTACCATCTCGGTCGCCAAGAGTATCTAAGTTTCCGACAGAGAATTTTGAAAACGGGTGCTCTGGATTGATGACTTCTTTGTTAACTTGATACAGGCGACGAGAATCATCATTGAGTTTGAGCTTGTATTCGGAGTCGACAGCCTGGCGTTCTTTGTCTAATGCTTCTTCGTTAAACAAAGGTGCGGTAAAAAATTGGCTAAATCGATCTAAGGCACTTTCAAAGGCATTTGGAGCAATATTGAAAAAGAAACAAGTGTGCTCTGTACCAGTCCAAGCGTTGTTTGTTCCACCGTGTTGGCTAATATAGCTTTGAAACTCGCCCACTTTAGGGTATTTTTCCGTACCCAAAAAAAGCATGTGTTCTAAATAGTGTGCCAGACCTTGGCGATCGTTTGGGTCGTCGAAGTGTCCAACGTTCACTGCCAGAGCAGCTGCCGACTGTTGAGCTGTATCGGAATGAATCAGCAGTACACGCAGTTCATTGCTCAAGGTAATGTAGCGGTATTGATTTGAATCGTTAGGACTTAGATGCACGATGCGTCTCCAGATTTCGCATTACAGTAATTTAGGCTCCCCTCGCGGGGGGCGCAAAGTTTGCGTTTCGACAAATACTGCTTGCCGTATTTTTGTTATTCGTAGACTTCTGCACAGGCCCATCGCGTTTGCGTATGGGGAAGAACTGTTTGAGTGAATGCTCTGAACTCATTGCACAGTTAAATAGTGTGATGAACTGAGTACATTCTTTTAATAGATTGTTAAGAAAGTCGCTATCTTTAACAAGCGAATTGGTATAATGAACAGATAATTATATCAGTATTTTTGTTTCGTCATTGTTAAAGTTAGCCCCGTCTATCTAATAAAGATAGCAGTCAACCTTTTGGTAGCGTTAGCTATCCCTAGGAAATAACATGAAAATATTCATCATGCGTCACGGTGAAGCCGAGCATTTTGCAGATTCAGACGCAGCACGACAATTGACCCCAAGAGGCAGAGTCGAATCAGAAGCGGTTGCGAGAGCCTGTAAAGAACAGGGTTTTGCGCAATTCGATAAAGTGTTGGTGAGTCCGTACATTAGAGCTCAACAAACTTGGCAAGAGATCAGTGCGTATTTCTCTGCAAAAAGCATTGAAACTTGTGAAGATATTACACCTTATGGCCAGTCCGAGCATGTCTTCGATTTCGCAAGTGCATTAATCGAAGTCGAACAATTGGACTCGCTTTTGTTCGTATCGCATTTGCCTTTGGTCGGTTATCTGACTTCAGAGTTTGTAAAAGACATGACACCACCGATGTTTCCTACATCAGGGCTAGTGTGCATTGAATATGATTTACAAACACAAAATGGTGAAGTGCTTTGGCATATTACGCCATAAGTGTCTAAACCAAAATAAGCGTTTGCAAATTAGAGACAGAATAAGAAAGGCAGGAGATCCCTGCCTTTTCGTTTAGTGTCTACAGCAAGCCTGTTACTTTTCAGGAATAGAAAGCAACACTAACAACGCACCATCACCACCAAATTCTAGTGGCGCTTGGTGAAAAGCCATAACGTCAGGATGCTGTGCTAACCAAAGTGGGGCTTTCTGTTTCAGGATGTGTTTCCCAATACCATGTTGCACACACGCACAATGAATCTCGTTTTTGATGCAATAGGCTATCATCGCACCAAGCTCGCGTTTTGCTTCTTGCTGTGTCATGCCGTGCATATCGAGGAACACGTCCGGTACATACACGCCACGACGTAGACGTTTGACTTCATAAGTGGAGACGTCGTCACGTGCATAACGAGTTGGACCTTCATCGTTTAATAGAGGGACAAACTCGTCTGAAAAGTAAAATTCAGAGTCACTCGCTTCACGGTTGGAGCGCTTGATTTCTTTTTGCTTAGTATTTTTTTTTGGTTGCTGGATTATGGTATCCTGTCGCAACTTTTTTACGCCCTGTACTGCTTCCTGAAACAAGGCGAAATCGTCATCGTTCTCGGTGTCTTTTTTGCTCATTAGGTAAACAATTTCATTAATAAACTTTATTGGCAGTATTGTAGCGCTTTTCGGAGGCAATTTTGGATAAGATTTTTGTAGAAGAAGCGGTATCGGAACTGCATACCCTTCAAGATATGATTCGTTGGACGGTAAGCCGCTTTAATGCAGCGAACCTGTTTTACGGTCATGGTACTGATAATGCGTGGGATGAAGCAGTTCAGCTTATCCTGCCAACCTTATACTTGCCGATTGATGTGCCTCCGCACGTATTGAACTCTCGCCTAACGACAAGCGAGCGTCTGCGTATTGTTGAGCGCGTAGTAAAACGCATCAACGAGCGTACGCCAACAGCATACCTAACAAACAAAGCATGGTTCTGCGGTCTTGAGTTCTTCGTTGATGAGCGTGTACTTGTGCCACGCTCTCCTATCGGCGAATTGATTCAAGCGGAATTCCAACCTTGGTTGGTGGAAGAGCCTACGCGCATCATGGACCTATGTACGGGTTCTGGTTGTATCGCGATTGCTTGTGCGCACGCTTTCCCTGAAGCAGAAGTGGATGCTATCGACATCTCTACAGATGCTCTACAAGTGGCTGAGCAAAACGTACAAGATCACGGCATGGAGCAGCAAGTGTTCCCAATTCGCTCTGATTTGTTCCGTGATCTTCCAAAAGAGAAATACAATCTAATCGTGTCCAACCCACCATATGTGGATGAAGAAGACATGAACAGCCTGCCAGATGAGTTCACGCATGAGCCTGAGCTTGGTTTAGCTGCGGGTACGGATGGTCTAAAACTTGTGCGTCGTATTCTAGCTAACGCGCCAGATTATCTAACAGATAACGGCATTCTTATTTGTGAAGTCGGAAACTCAATGATTCATATGATGGAACAGTACCCAGAGATTCCATTTACTTGGATTGAGTTCGAGAACGGCGGTCATGGCGTATTTATGCTAACGCGTGACCAGCTGGTTGAGTGTGCAGAAGAGTTTAAACTGTACAAAGACTAATAGAGTCTTGCACTAAACATCAAAACACCGAGCTTTATGCTCGGTGTTTTTTTTATGCATACCTCGCCGATATTAACTCTTTACATCAAAACGTAATAAAGCCACTATGAATCCACGAAGAATTGGAAAGCAGCTATGCTCTGTTTTGAGAGAGCGTGGCGATAAAAACTTGAGGAAGTAATGGCAGGAAACAGTATCGGACAACATTTCCGAGTGACGACATTCGGGGAAAGTCACGGTATCGCACTGGGATGTATCGTAGACGGATGTCCTCCGGGGTTGGAAATTACAGAAGCAGATCTACAAATCGATCTCGACCGCCGTCGTCCAGGCACATCACGTTACACCACACAACGTCGTGAACCGGATGAAGTTAAAATTCTTTCTGGCGTTTTTGAAGGCAAAACCACGGGCACATCGATCGGTTTGCTAATTGAAAACACCGATCAGCGCTCAAAAGACTACTCTGACATCAAAGATAAGTTCAGACCGGGTCATGCTGATTACACTTACCACCAAAAATATGGCATCCGCGACTATCGCGGTGGCGGCCGTTCTTCAGCTCGTGAAACCGCAATGCGTGTGGCTGCTGGTGCAATCGCGAAGAAATACTTAAAAGATGAGTTTGGTGTTGAGATTCGTGCTTACTTGTCACAAATGGGTGATGTATCTATCGACAAGGTAGATTGGAACGAAATCGAGAACAATGCATTCTTCTGCCCTGATGCTGACAAAGTAGAAGCATTTGACCAACTTATCCGTGACCTGAAAAAAGAAGGCGACTCTATTGGCGCAAAAATCCAGGTTGTGGCAACTAACGTGCCTGTTGGTCTTGGGGAACCCGTATTTGACCGTTTGGATGCAGACATCGCGCACGCACTAATGAGCATCAACGCGGTGAAAGGCGTGGAAATCGGAGACGGTTTCGAGGTGGTAAACCAAAAAGGCAGTCAGCACCGTGATACGCTTGCTCCTGAAGGTTTTGGTAGTAATCATGCGGGTGGCATTCTTGGTGGTATCTCGACTGGTCAAGACATTGTCGCAAACATTGCGCTTAAGCCAACATCAAGTATCACCGTGCCGGGTGAGACCATCACAAAAGAAGGTGAACCAACTCAGTTGATCACCAAAGGTCGTCATGACCCATGTGTGGGTATTCGTGCTGTGCCTATCGCAGAAGCGATGCTGGCAATTGTGGTGATGGATCATTTACTACGCCACCGTGGTCAAAACCATGGCGTAACAACTGAAACACCGAAGATTTAAGAGCTTTGTGTCATTCCAGCGAGCTATAGCGAGACTAGGAATCTAATTTCAGCACGATGAAAAGAGAAAGAAACATCTCTGACAACAGAGTGCTCGGATAATAGATCCTGAATCATGCTCCTTCGTCGCTGTTCAGGATGACTGAATATAAAATTATGCCACTCACTGAATCGCGGGTGGCACAATTTTATCAGGCAACCTTTTTTGTTTAAGTAGTTTTTGCTTAATGAATCGAGCCTTCGGTTTCCAAATGGAAAGAAGGCAGACGCCACTTAAAGCGTACCGCAGCCATACGCAACATGTAACCAGTAACCAGTGTAATAATAGTGGCAGTGACTTCGGGAACATTGAATTCTAATAGCGCTAAGTACATTCCTGATGCGATAAGAGCGACAGAAGCGTAAAGCTCTTCATGCAGTACCAATGGTGTTTGGCGACAGATTAAGTCGCGAAGTAGCCCACCGAATACACCCGTTACTAACGCTGAAACCATACAAATACCAGGGTGCAAGCCCATGCCCATCGCAATTTTTGTTCCGATGATGCTGAATACGATTAGACCTAACGCATCAAGGCGAATGAACAGGCCTTTTAGCTTAATCACCCATTTCGCTAAACCTGTTGTTAGCACACCTGCAACACACGTAATTGCAAGGAACTCTGGGTTTTTTACCCAACCAAGAGGGTAGTGGCCTAATAGAATGTCACGTACGGTGCCACCACCAATGGCCGTTGCGCTGGCCACCAACATAACACCAAACCAGTCCATCTTTCTTCTACCAGCACTTAACGCACCTGTCATGGCTTCAGCCGTGATACCAATGATATACAACACACTTAGCAACATAGGGAAACACTCAACGTAAAAAGTCACTACGTTCTACGAGAATCAGCGTAGGCGAAGTAACAACACTTACAAACGGTTCTATCTCTCTTAAAAAGTGATTAAAACCAGCAACATGCTTGTAATCAAACGGCTTAAAAATAGCGGTTTGAACGGCATCAAAATAAGGCGAGAGTGTAGTGGTAAATAAGTACGCTGACGAATGAGAAATTGTATGGAGAAAGCGATGTTCAGATAAATTCAACTAATAACCAAAAATGTGGGGTTGCCTTTACCTCATAGCTAAAAACAGCGACAATATGCAGCGCATGTCAAACTGAAGTACAAACTCGACGATGACCCACGAATACCAAGACTTAATCACCATTTTTAATGACACCTTTTTAGAACAATTTAATACGAAATTAGAGTTAGGTGGTGATGAGCCTATTTATCTTCCTGCTGATGATGAACACCCTCATCATCGGATTATTTTTGCTCGGGGTTTTTACGCCTCTGCTTTACACGAGATCTCGCATTGGTGTGTGGCTGGTCCAGAGCGTCGTTTGCTGGAAGATTTTGGTTATTGGTATGAACCCGATGGGCGAACAGCAGAAGTTCAAGCGGAGTTTGAGAAAGTTGAAGTGCGACCTCAAGCTTATGAATGGATTCTGGCACAAAGCGCTGGCTTCCCTTTTACGGTGAGTTGTGACAATCTACACGGCGATTTTGAACCAGATAGGCTCGGCTTTATGAAAAAAGTGCATAAAGAAGTGCTAGGTATTTTGGACGTTGGCTTGCCTTTGCGAGTGAAAATGCTTTCTGATGCCCTGCGCGCATTTTATCAAACTAAGCCACTGGAAGCGTCGGACTTTTGCGTTAAATAACCACTAATAACCTCAGAGATACACCATGATTATTGAATTTGAAGAAAAACTACTGGAACTGATTGATGCTCGAATTGAAACAGCATCTGACGATGAATTGTTTGCTGGTGGTTATTTACGTGGTCACATCTCTTTATCCGCGGCGTCTTGTGAAGAAGAAGGGATTAGCGATATTACTGAGCTGAAGTCACGCATTGAGAGCAGCTTAGAAAATGCGCGTACCGAGTTAAGCCCGGCCGATCGCGTGATTGTCAGTGATTTGTGGCAGGAGCTCCAGGCTCAGGCTTAGTCCCTAAGCAGCGTTCTCCCTTTATTTAATCCTAGTCATTTACTACTTCGAAAAATTCGAACCTCTCCATAAAATTTTTGTGGTTGTAGCGAAACTGTTCAACTTTTATTCTGATCAGCATAAAACGTGAACAAAGGATTACAACCATGAAAATTGTCGCATTTGGTGCATCTACCAGCTCTACCTCAATCAACAAACTACTTGCTACATACGCAGCAAATCAAGTCGAAGGCGCTCAAGTGAATGTTCTAGACTTAAACGATTATCAAGCGCCAATGTTTAGCGAGGACAAAGAGAAAGAAATAGGTCAAGCTGAAGGGGCTGTCGCGTTTTTACGTGACTTGGCGGAGGCTGACGCTCTCGTTGTTTCCTTCGCAGAGCACAACGGTTCGTACCCAGCGGCCTATAAAAACTTGTTCGATTGGGCGACGCGCATTGAGCGTAATGTATTTCAAAACAAACCTGTCGTTTATTTAGCAACTTCCCCAGGTCCCGGTGGTGCGCAAAGTGTTCTTGCGGCGGCGACAGGTTCTGCACAATTTTTTGGCGCGGATGTAAAGGCATCGTTATCTGTGCCGAGCTTCTACGAAAATTTTGACGTGGAATCGGGTAAGGTTGTAAACCCAGAAGTGGCAGAGCAAGTGAAACAGGCAGTTGCACTGCTGAAGTAATCTCAGTACGAGCGACTTAATGAGTTAGCGATTCCCGACACGTGTCTGTGTCGGGAATCAAAACAGAGAATACTCTTACAGCTCGGTAATGGCTTTGCCTTTTCTTAGTTTACGAACCCACATTCGACTTGGGTGAAGTTCGGTCAATACATCAACCGGTAATGGCAGCGGGTCCCCACAGATCTGGGAGGCCAACACTTCAGCTAATAATGGTGCAGAGCTCAGTCCACGAGATCCTAAACCTAAGAAGCAGAATAGGTTAGGGTACTGATGAATGGTTTCTACCTCTTCTTCTTTTTGATTTTGTAAGTTGGTGTACTGCGTTTTGATCGTCTCAAAGTCACCCACATTTCCGACAAATGGTAAGTGATCTCGGCTAACACAACGAATACCTTGGCGAGATTGATTACCAGTGATATCTACCTCTTTTGCCCATGTTTGATTCGGTACACATTTCACTAGCTTTTCTGCATTATCTTTTTGGGCGTTTTCATCAAATTCGTAGTCAAGGTGACTGCGGTCGTAGCTTGCACCGATACACAAGTGTTGATTACTTGGGTTAACAGGTGTCATGTAACCGTCGTAACACAACACCGTTTTCAGCTGACTCAGCGTTTCGGTTGCTGGCGCATGACTGACTTGTCCTTTCACTTGTCCCATTGGTAGGGAAGCGGTTTGACTCAATGTCTGGAACTCATGGCCGTTCGCAATCACAACCGTTGAGTGCTCAAATGTTTGACCACTCGCTGTTAGTAGCCAGAGCTGACGCTTTTCATCCCAATCTAATGCCTCAACATGGTGTTCAAACTTCGTTGAGAGTAACGACGTCTTCTCCAATTGTTTTATTAACCCACGAGTTAACTCGGCAGGGCACAGCCACCCTCCCATTGGGTAGTGCACAGATGCCATATCAATAGGTAACCCGATAGTGTTCGCAGTCTCCTCGGCGGACAGCTTGTGAATGAGCTCTGGTGTGAAGTTACCCGCAAGTATTTTCTCCAGTTTGTCTGTGGATTTGTCATCCCACATCAACTGAGTTACGCCACACCAGTCATGATCAAAATCGATCTCTTGTGCTGCTTGTTCAACAAACTGACGTGCGAACAAAAATGCAGGAGCAAACACACGCGAAACGCCAGTATGGGGACCGTTCAACAATGGATACACGGCCCCTTGACGATTACCCGACGCTCCTTTGGCTGGTTGTTTGTCTTTACAGTAAAGGGTGACGTTTTGGCCACGACGAACTAACGTTTTCGCTAACGCCGCGCTGGCTATACCACCGCCAATGATGGCAATCGAATCAAGATTGCTAGATGCTGTGCGATTGAACCAAGGGAGATGGTTCGACTGCTTTTCACGTTGCTCCATAGAGCCGGCGATCATTTCTCGCTTAGTGCCGAAACCTTTCACCTTTTTCATTGTAAAGCCAGCTTCGTTCAAACCACGACGTACAAAGCCTGCTGCGGTAAACGTGGCAACTGTACAATCTTGCTTGGCTAGCTTTGCCATGTTGTTGAACAGGCCTTGGTTCCACATCTCTGGGTTTTTGCTTGGCGCGAATCCATCTAAGAACCAAGCATCAATCAAACCTTGTTCGTTGTATGGGACTTGCGGCATGCAGTCTTTAATGTCACCAAACCAAAGGTCGAGTGTGATTGCGCCGTCTTCTAAAACGATGCGATGACACTCCGGCACAGCGGCAGGGTAGTGCTTTTGTAACTTTTCCGCGTATTCAGCTAGCTCAGGCCAAGCTTCATGCGCCTTCTTTAAATCGGCTTTGCTTAATGGGTATTTTTCAAAGCTAATAAAATGCAGCTCTTTCAATGTTGCGTCCGGATGCTGACGACGAAACTCACTAAACCACTGGCATACTGCTAAGAAGTTTAATCCCGTGCCAAATCCTGTTTCACCAATGACAAAACGTCTTTGGTCAAATTCCTGCCATCTTTCTGGGAGATGATTTTGTTTTAAGAAAACGTAGCGTGTCTCTTCAAGACCGTTTACGTTAGAGAAGTAAACATCATCAAATTGGTCTGAAACCGGAGTACCAGCTTCGTTCCAACCAAGTTCTGCGTTTTTTATTGAAGTCATAATGGTGCAAATTTGTGATTTGGCGCGGTAAGAATGGGGCGATTGTACGAATT
>NZ_WXWS01000120.1:0-7160 GCF_009904715.1 Vibrio sp. V42_P2S4T144
ATCTGGCTGAGTTCGAAATGCTGGTTTCTTCTGCTGGGGTAGAGGCGCTACAAGTGGTAACTGGTAGTCGTCAATCCCCACACCCGAAATACTATGTCGGAGAGGGTAAGGCCCAAGAGATTGCTACAGCGGTACAATCAACGGGTGCCGAAATTGTGATTTTTAATCACGCCCTCTCTCCTGCCCAAGAACGTAACCTCGAAGCACTGTGCCAATGTCGAGTTCTCGACCGCACTGGTCTTATTCTCGATATCTTTGCTCAACGAGCTCGAACACACGAAGGTAAGCTACAGGTAGAGCTGGCTCAACTTCGTCATATCTCTACTCGTTTGATTCGTGGTTGGACGCACCTTGAAAGGCAGAAAGGTGGTATCGGTTTACGTGGCCCGGGTGAAACCCAGCTGGAAACCGACCGTCGCTTATTGCGTGACAGAATCAAAGCCATCCTGCGACGCTTAGACAAAGTAGCGAAGCAGCGTGAACAAGGGCGCCGCGCCCGAAATCGAGCTGAAATCCCAACGGTTTCACTTGTGGGTTACACCAACGCGGGTAAGTCGACACTCTTCAACCGTATTACAGAAGCTGGCGTGTACGCGGCTGATCAATTATTTGCTACTTTGGACCCGACTTTACGTAAGATAGAGTTAGCAGATGTTGGTCCTGCCATCTTGGCAGACACGGTTGGTTTTATTCGACATTTGCCACACGACTTGGTTGCGGCCTTCAAGGCAACCTTGCAGGAAACGCAAGAAGCTGACATTTTGTTACATGTTGTTGATGCCAGTGATGAGCGTTTTCGTGAGAATATTCAAGCTGTTCATGAAGTACTAGAAGAGATCGACGCGCATGAAGTGCCGACTCTGGTTGTCATGAACAAAATCGACAATCTAGATTCGCAGAAACCACGTATAGAACGAGACGAGGAAGGCGTACCTCGCGCAGTTTGGGTTTCAGCAATGGATGGGTTGGGCATTGATGTCCTGTTTGAGGCTCTGACGGAACGTCTGGCGTCACAAATGGTCGAGCATCAGTTGCGAATTCCTCCACAGTATCAAGGACGATTCCGTAGTACCTTCTTCCAAATGAAGTGTATTCAACGTGAGGAATATGACCAGGATGGTAACTTGTTGATCGATATTCGAATGCAGCAAGTAGATTGGTCTAGACTTGAAAAAAGAGAAGGGGCAGTTTTGACTGGCTTTATAGTCACTTAAAGGACTGCTACAGTATAACGTCATATCAAATGATGGAGCTTTCTAATGGCGTGGAATGAGCCTGGAAATAACAACGGCAACAATGGCCGCGATAATGACCCTTGGGGTAATAATAATCGTGGTGGCCAGCGTCCTGGTGGCCGAGATCAAGGTCCGCCAGATTTAGATGAAGTGTTCAACAAACTGAGTCAAAAGCTGGGCGGCAAGTTTGGTAAAAAAGGCGGCGGTGGTTCTCCAATCGGCGGCGGTGGTGGTAGTGCAATTGGCTTTGGCGTGATTGCTCTGATTGCTGTTGCGGTTTGGTTTTTCGCTGGTTTTTACACCATCGGTGAAGCAGAGCGTGGTGTTGTACTGCGTTTAGGTAAATACGATCGTATCGTAGACCCAGGTCTTAACTGGCGTCCTCGCTTTATTGATGAGTACGAAGCGGTAAACGTACAAGCGATTCGTTCACTACGTGCATCTGGTCTAATGCTGACTAAAGATGAAAACGTTGTAACAGTTGCGATGGATGTTCAGTACCGAGTGACTGACCCATACAAATACTTGTACCGTGTAACCAATGCAGACGACAGCTTGCGTCAAGCAACGGATTCTGCACTACGTGCAGTAATTGGTGACTCATTGATGGATAGCATTCTAACCAGTGGTCGTCAGCAAATTCGTCAAACTACGCAAGAAACACTGAACCAAATCATTGATAGCTATGATATGGGTCTGGTACTTGTTGATGTGAACTTCCAGTCTGCTCGTCCACCAGAGCAAGTGAAAGATGCGTTTGATGATGCAATCGCAGCACGTGAGGACGAAGAGCGTTTCATTCGTGAAGCTGAAGCATACAAGAACGAAATCTTGCCTAAGGCAACGGGTCGTGCAGAGCGTTTGAAGAAAGAAGCACAAGGTTACAATGAGCGTGTCACTAACGAGGCTCTTGGTCAGGTAGCACAGTTCGAAAAACTACTACCAGAATACCAAGCAGCGCCTGGTGTAACGCGTGATCGTCTGTACATTGACGCAATGGAAGAGGTGTACTCAAGCACTTCGAAAGTGTTGATTGACTCGGAATCAAGCGGCAATCTTCTTTACCTTCCAATCGATAAGTTGGCGGGACAAGAGGGCAAAGCAGATACCAAACGTAAATCGAAGTCATCTTCAACCTATGATCAAATTCAACTTGAGTCTGATCGTACACAAGAAGACACTTCGAACTCGCAGTCTCGTTCAACAGGTTCACGTCAAGGGAGATACTAAGAATGCGTAAGTTAATGATCCCTGTACTGGTAATCGCACTGGCATTAATGTTGATGTCTTTGTTTGTGATTCCTGAAGGTGAGCGCGGTATCGTGGTTCGATTTGGTCGTGTCTTGAAAGACAATAACGACATCACTCGAATTTACGAGCCTGGTCTGCATTTCAAGATGCCTTTGTTTGACCGTGTGAAACAACTTGATGCACGTATCCAAACAATGGATGGTCGTGCCGACCGTTTCGTAACGTCCGAGAAAAAAGACGTTATCATTGATACCTACGTGAAGTGGCGTATTGAAGATTTTGGTCGCTACTACCTCGCGACTGGCGGTGGTAACTCGCTAACGGCAGAGGCACTACTTGAGCGTAAAGTGACGGACGTGCTTCGTTCTGAAATCGGTGCTCGTGAAATCAAACAGATCGTATCTGGTCCACGTAACGATGATGTGCTACCAGAAGACGCAAGTGCTGATGTTGTCGCAACTGAAGCGGCTCGTGAAGCGCTTGAGATTGATGGTGAACGCGACCTAATCATGTCTGAAGTATTGAAGGACACGCGTGAAAGCGCAATGAAAGACTTGGGTGTTCGTGTCGTTGATTTCCGAATGAAGAAAATCAACCTGCCTGATGAAATCAGTGAGTCTATCTACCGTCGTATGCGTGCGGAGCGTGAGTCCGTTGCTCGTAAGCACCGTTCTCAAGGTCGTGAAAAAGCGGAAGTTATTCGTGCTCAAGCAGAACTAGAAGTAGCAACTATTCTAGCTGAAGCTGATAAAACTGCGCGTGTGACACGAGGTGAAGCGGATGCTGAAGCTGCGAAGATTTATGCTGAAGCGTACAACAAAGACCCTGAGTTCTTTAGCTTCCTACGCTCGCTACGTGCGTATGAGAAGTCCTTCAGCTCTAAGAGCGATATTCTGGTGCTTGATCCGAAGAGTGAGTTCTTCCAATACATGAACCAGTCGAAGGGCAGCATGGAGAAATAATCTCCGCGTCTCATTGAAATAAAAGGCTCCTTAGGGAGCCTTTTTTGTATCTGATGCTAAGTGCTAGCTCATCATGATGGCGATGACGGCTCCAGCAACTACTAGGCAGCCACCGATGCGTCGTAGCTGATTGTTGGGTTGTTCACTTAATTGAGCCACCATATTCCGCCAACCGTTAGGAGCAATCAGTGGCCCAATGCCTTCCACGATCAAGACGAGCCCAATCGCCAACCATATGGATTCAGACATAGCGCTTTCCAGTCGAATAGAGAAAGCTAAATACTATCAGTGATATGCTGATTTCAAAATGAACAAAGCGGCAAGATGACATTCTGGTAGCGACTCTGTGAACAAAAAATGACTGCAAGAACTGAGATTCGGTGCTAGAATCCATTTTTAACTAGCAATCAGACTTGGAAAGATGGGAAATAACGTAGTCGTTCTAGGCACCCAATGGGGTGACGAAGGTAAAGGTAAAATCGTAGACCTTTTAACTGAAGATGCAAAATACGTGGTACGCTACCAAGGCGGTCACAACGCAGGTCACACTCTCGTAATTGACGGTGAAAAAACCGTTCTTCACTTAATTCCATCAGGTATCCTTCGCGATAACGTAAAATGTGTTATCGGTAACGGTGTTGTACTATCACCTGAAGCTCTACTTAAAGAAATGAAGCCTCTTGAAGAGCGCGGTATTCCAGTACGCGAGCGTCTTTTCATTTCTGAAGCATGTCCGCTAATTCTTCCTTACCACGTTGCAATGGACCAAGCTCGCGAAATCGCTCGCGGTAAAAAAGCTATCGGTACTACTGGTCGTGGTATCGGTCCAGCATACGAAGATAAAGTTGCTCGTCGCGGTCTACGCGTTGGCGACCTATTCGATATGGCGACTTTCGCAGAGAAGCTAAAAGAAGTCATGGAGTTCCATAACTTCCAACTAGTTAACTTCTACAAAGCGGAACCAGTAAGCTACGAAGAAGTACTTGAGCAAGCGAAAGGCTACGCTGAACTACTAACGTCAATGGTTATCGACGTAACTGACGAACTAGACGCAGCACGTAAGCGCGGCGACAAGATCATGTTCGAAGGTGCACAAGGTACACTACTTGATATCGACCACGGTACTTACCCGTACGTAACGTCTTCTAACACGACTGCTGGTGGTGTTGCTGCAGGTTCTGGTTTTGGTCCTCGTCACATCGGTTACATCTTGGGTATCGCAAAAGCGTACTGTACTCGCGTTGGTGCTGGTCCATTCCCGACTGAACTATACGACGGTTTAGATAAGCAAGATCCAATTGGTAAGCACTTAGGTGAAGTTGGCCACGAGTTCGGTGCGACAACTGGTCGTCTACGTCGTACAGGTTGGTTCGATGCTGTTGCTATGCGTCGTGCAATCCAAATCAACTCTGTATCTGGTTTCTGTCTAACTAAACTAGACGTACTAGATGGTCTAGAAGAGCTAAAAATCTGTACTGGTTACAAGATGGAAGATGGCTCTGTGCTAGAAGTTTCTCCGATGGCTGCTGAAGCATTCGAAAAAGCAACGCCAATCTACGAAACAATGCCTGGTTGGTCTGAGAACACATTTGGTGCTAAGTCACTAGATGCTCTACCACAAGCCGCTCTTGACTACATCAAGCGTATTGAAGAGCTAACTGGCGTTCCAGTAGACATCATCTCTACAGGTCCTGACCGTAACGAAACTATCATCAAAGTTCACCCATTCGAAGCTTAATTGATAGCCGTTAAAGATTGCAAAAGCCGACCTTCTGGTCGGCTTTTTTGTATCTGAACAAAAACAGCGTGACTCTCATATGGCAAGCTTTTGCCGCTGAGCCTAAATCAGAGGCAAAAATTGTCTAAAGCTTAGCTGTTTTTTGCCGATAAGGTTATCAAGCAGAGGAGATCCTTCACCGATCTTTGGTTTCTTAGATACCTTAAGGGTACGTTTATGAAGTTACGAACAGTGGCTGCTTCACTGTTGTTGACCTTGGTTGCTACCACAGTGAAAGCCAATGTTGCTGATGTGGGGGCACCAGTTCCGATCTATACCGAAGCAGAGCTGATAAAGCTTATTGAGCAAAATAAGCACTTACAACGTGTGCGCGCTGATAACTGCCAGCTGGTGGAGGATATCGTAGCTCGTGCGACTCGAATTAACTTACCCGCTTATGAATTTCTGTACGGAGATATGTTGGCTTGGGGGGTGTGTGTCGAGCAAGATGTCGAACTGGGTCTTTACTACATCGAAAATGCAGCGCATCAGGGGTTACCAGCTGCACTAGAGCAGATTGGCCGATACTATTCGCGTGGCACTTTAGTACAGCAAGATAAAGAACGTGCAATTCCATATTTGCGAGAAGCTGCGTCAATGGGAAACCTAAACGCGCGTATTCATCTGGCCGAGTTGCTTTTACGTGATTATGGCAGTCCACTCGATTACGAAGATGCGTATCGTTGGTTATATAACTCTGTCACAGCAGATAAGCGGCAGCATAAGCGCATAACTGTATTGAGAAACGGCCTTGAACAGCGCATGCCACAAAACGTTATTGCTCGAGCTAAACGGCGAGACACCTTTTGGTAACGCTTCAATATTGCAAACAACTTCATACAACAAAGCCCACGTCACGTGGGCTTTGTTGTTTTCCCGATAGTTGGTAGCGCTTAAACCACTTTGTGTGGACCGAAGCATTCGTAATGGAATTGCTCTTCTGGTACGCCAAGTTCTAATAGCTGTTTCGCTACGTGCTGCATAAATCCTACAGGACCACAGAAGTATACCTGCACGTTATCTTGCTTTAATGCAGCTTCAATTTCATACAGATTGACAAAGCCCGTGAAGTGGAAGTCTTCGCCTAGCTTGTCTTCTGCCGTTGGTTGGTTATACCAAACGAGCGCGTTCATATTTTCTTTTTCTGCAACGAGTTGGTTTACGTGTTGCTTGAAAGCATGCTGTTGGCCATTTTCTGTTGCATGAACCCAAGTTACAGGTGCTTGATGTGCTGAGAGACTTTCTAGCATTGACAGCGTTGGAGTAAGTCCCACACCAGCAGAAATTAGAACAACGGGTGTTTGTGGTTCGGCATCCATAAAGAAATCACCGGCAGGGGCCGCAAGCTGCACTTTTTCGCCAATGTTCAGGCTATCGTGCAGGTAGTTCGACACTTTTCCGCCTTCTTCACGTTTTACTGAGATACGGTAGGTGTTCTCTTGGACCGCAGAAGACAGGCTATATTGGCGAATTTCTTGGTTTTCTAACTGGTCACTGTTGATGTAGATGCCAAGGTATTGTCCCGGTTTATACGGCGCCACTTTTTGGCCATCGGTTGGCTTGAACACAAAGCTGCAAATGTGTTCGCTCTCAATCTTTTTATCGACTAATTCAAATTCGCGTAGACCGCGCCAGCCGCCTTCCAAAGCTTCATTTTGTTGGTAAATTTGTTCTTCGCGCTGAATAAATACATTCGCAAGTACGCCGTAAGCCTCAGCCCAAGCATCCAACACTTCTTGACCTGGATTAAAAAGCTCATCGATTGTCGCAAGTAAATGCTTACCAACGATTTGGTACTGATCTTCTGTGATCAAAAAGCTCGTGTGCTTATGCGCAATTTTCTCTACTGCGCCAAGCAGAGCTGGCAAATTTTCAATATTGGCAGCATAGGCACAGATAGCGTTGAATAATGCTTCACGCTGATCGCCGTTACGC
>NZ_WXWS01000435.1:0-7124 GCF_009904715.1 Vibrio sp. V42_P2S4T144
AGGTAGGGTGGCGGACTTCTCTTAAATAACGATTTTTTAAGATATAGAAATACGCAGTACCGGTATCTATGTTGTTTTCTGGATTAAACAAATATTCAGGGCTTGGTTGGCCCGAGCGCTTTTTCACGAGTTTGAACACATCTCGTCCCGCTGTTTTAGGTACAACTTGCATTAGGCCATACGCATTTGCCCAACTTACCGCGTATGGGTTGAAGCTGCTCTCGGTTTTAATAATGGCGTATATCAAGTCTTCTGGAATGTCGTATTTCTTGGAAGCTCGACGCACGATATCGGCGTATTGGTAGCTGCGAGTTGAAAAGTGGTCTTCAACCATGGGAATTTCGACGTAATACGCTTTCTTGAAATCTACATTTTTGGTTTTTATTTTATTTGCGATGAGGTATTCCGCAAATCGGTTTGCCCGCCAAGACCATTGAATTGGCTTATTGTCTTGGTCGACAACTTGTTTATACAGGAATGGTTGCCCCTCTAACGTGATACCTTTAGAGGAGAATAAGTCGACGTGCGCGGGATCGTCTGGTGTTAATAAGGTGGTGACAATCGCGTCTTTTAGGTGTTTTTGGGGCTCGGTCGGTGATACGGTCTCTATCGTGATCACGCCTTTGCGAAAGTCGACCTCGGCGCGGCTAAGGTAGTTATCGATGTACTTAACGTAATTACTCTTGCCAGCGTACTTGATTTCTTTTTTACCCCAGCGCTTTTGAATATTGCCTGAAAAGCTATTGATTAAGGCATCTAGCGCCGCAGTATCTTTTTCAAATTGTCCTGGTAGCTCAGCTAAGTTATTGGCAAAACGGTTTGTTGGCTCGTAGTTGACGTCATAAATCTTTTCGACGAATTCACGGCTACAGCCTGCCATTAAAAGTGCGGCAGCAATAAAGACAATTTTTTTCATAAGTATCAGAGTTATTGAAGGTAATAGAAAAATGACACCACAAATGGTTGTGATGTCATTGTTTAACTCAAGCGACTTTATTCGCTCGGAGGTGTGTAACCTTCGATATGAACGTCTTTTCCTTCAAAGAGGAAATTTACCATTTCTGTTTCGATCAGTTTGCGGTGTTCTGGATCCATCATGTTGAGTTTCTTCTCGTTGATCAACATGGTTTGTTTGTGTTGCCACTGAGCCCACGCTTCTTTCGAGATGTTGTCGAAAATGCGTTTACCTAGTTCACCAGGGTAAAGTTGAAAGTCTAGACCTTCGCCTTCTTTCTTTAGTCGAGCACAAAATACAGTGCGGCTCATAATGACTCCTTGTATTCAATTAACGAAGTTCGTGGGGTAGCGTTTCCAGCAATAGTTTTACTGGCGCGGCTAAACCGACTTCTTCAGGTTTAGATAAGTTATACCAAAGACCTTTGTTGCCTTCCATTATCACGTCCGGTTGCTTTGATAAATCAAACAAAATTGGCGTGATATCTAGGTGGTAATGGCTGAATGTATGACGAAAGGTAATCAGTGTTTGCTTCTGTTTGATATTGCTGGCTTGAATGCCGCGTTGATCCAGTAGCAATTCAATGTCGCTTTCTGCATCCACATGTTCGGTTTGTGGGAAGCAGAATAAGCCACCCCAAATGCCTGTTTGTGGTCTTTGCTCCAACCACACCTCATGACCATTTTCGGTGTTGTGGTGAAGCATCACGAAACGAGTTTGCTTGATTGGCTTATCTTTCTTCGGTTTTTTGCCCGGGTAGTCGAGCACATTACCTTGTTGCTTTGCCACACACAGATCAGCAACAGGGCAGAGGCTACATTTGGGTTTGCTGCGAGTGCAGACCATTGCGCCCATGTCCATCATTGCCTGGTTATACTTATCTACATCCGTTTGTGGGGTATGCGTTTCGGCAATTTCCCACAGCTGGTTTTCAACCTTTTTTTGTCCTGGCCATCCTTCGACTGCGAAACAGCGGGATAGGGTGCGCTTCACGTTACCATCAAGAATCGCGTGTGGTTGTTTATACACAGACGATAAAATGGCGGCAGCAGTAGAGCGACCAATCCCCGGTAGGGCGTTCATTTTCTCTATATCAAGAGGAAACTCACCATTGTATGTAGAGGCGACCTCTTGTGCTGCTTTGTGAAGGTTACGGGCTCGGGCGTAATACCCTAAGCCAGTCCAAAGGTGTAGGACTTCATCTTGCTCAGCATTGGCAAGATCGATCACGGTTGGAAAGCGCTCCAAAAAACGTTGGTAATACGGAATAACCGTAGTGACCTGAGTTTGCTGAAGCATAATTTCAGACAACCAGACACTGTATGCGGTCTTATTTTGTTGCCACGGAAGATCTTTTCTTCCATATGCGTCATACCATTCTAGGATGGCACTGGCGAAAGGTGTCACGACTTGCTCTGTATTCTATTATTGGTTAGGTGCAAAATTGCACCACATAATGGGCAAGAAGTACAACGGATAAACAGTAGGGATATAAAGAGGTGTGTCGTTGCTTTTGGGTTGCCATAGACCAAGAGCTCAACAAATACTTGCACCTAAGTAAATTCTTTGGATAATCCCCGCTTTGATTAATCAATGTGCAGGCAAAATCAATGAGTGAAGTAACCACTAACGAATACAACGAAGACGGAAAGCTGATCCGCAAAATCCGCAGCTTTGTACGCCGTGAAGGGCGTTTGACTAAAGGTCAAGAGAGCGCGATGAATGAATGCTGGCCTACGATGGGTATTGACTTCAAAGCTGAACTTCTCGATTGGAAAGAGGTGTTTGGCAACGATAACCCAGTAGTGCTTGAGATCGGTTTTGGTATGGGTGCTTCATTGGTTGAAATGGCAAAGAACGCGCCAGAGAAAAACTTCATCGGTATCGAAGTTCATAGCCCAGGCGTTGGTGCTTGTCTTGCCGATGCTCGCGAAGCGGGAATTACTAACCTGCGTGTAATGTGTCACGATGCGGTAGAAGTATTCGAACACATGATCCCAAATGGCAGCTTATCGACACTGCAATTGTTCTTCCCAGACCCTTGGCATAAGAAGCGTCACCACAAGCGTCGTATTGTTCAATTAGGTTTTGCGGAAATGGTGCGTGAGAAGCTTATCCCTAATGAAGGTATTTTCCACATGGCGACCGACTGGGAAAACTACGCAGAGCACATGATTGAAGTGATGAACCAAGCGCCAGGTTTCGAAAACATTGCTAAAGATGGTGATTTCGTTCCTCGTCCAGACGATCGCCCGCTAACGAAGTTTGAAGCTCGTGGTCACCGTCTTGGTCACGGTGTTTGGGATATCAAATATAAGCGTATTGCGTAACCAGAGGAGTTCATGGGATGTACCATTACGCGATATTAGCGAATCCGGGTCATAACCGAATTTACTTTGATAGCGCAATGACCATTGCCTGTTCTGAGCTAAAAGCAATTTTAGCTTCACAAGGCGTGGATGTGACAGAAATTGGTAGTAAAGACGTTGGCTTACCTGCTGCGTTGGTGTTTTCTTGTCAGGAAGCGCTAACCGATGAGCAGGCGCGAAGAATCGCAGCCTCTTCGATTTACTATGCGCTATTTGAAGTGCGCGAAGATGGTTTACTTCGACCAGTTCAAGCGCCCGTATTTAACACTTTCCCGGAAAGTATGAGCCAGATTTTGCGCTACACCGGGAAAACAAACGAACAGTTTACCCGTTTGATGGTGAATATCGGCATTAGTGCGTCCAATACGGGAAGTGAACAACTGACCTTAATGGATCCAATGTGTGGTAAAGGTACAACCTTATTTGAAGGCTTGATTCACGGTTTGAACGTGGTAGGGGTTGAGATCAACGCCAAGTGGGTGCAAGAGATCCAGACCTTTATTGTTAAATTCATGAAGAATGGCCGCTTTAAGCACAAAGTGAGCAAAGAAAAGCGCACTGCGGGTGGCAAGAAAGTGGCGGATGGTTTCGTGGTTGAAGCTGCAGCAAATAAAGAAGATTACAACCAAGGCAATCTTCAGTTTATGAAGCTGTATTCGGCTGATACTCGTATCGCTGATCAAGTCGTGAAAAAGAACTCAGTTGATGTGATGGTGTCTGATCTGCCTTATGGCGTGCAACACGGCAGCAAAAATGCTAAGGACAGCAAACTGAACCGCAGTCCACTAGAGCTTTTAAACGAGGCTCTGCCTGCATGGAAAGTGGTATTGAAAAAGCAAGGTTCAGTGGTGTTGTCTTTCAATGAATTCACATTGAAATGGAAAGATGTCGCGGCATTATTTGAAGAGCAAGGTTGGAAGGTACTTTCAGAAGAGCCTTACATCGGTTATCTTCACCGTGTTGATCAATCTATCAACCGCAATATTATTGTGGCAGTAAAACCATAATCGACTTGAGTCGAACGAACCCTATGGAAAAGCCAACGACACGTTGGCTTTTTTTACCTCTGAGCTCAACGAGTTCTCTTGTAAATAGAAGGTAGAGAATGAAACCGACAGTGGAAATTTTGACAGATATTTTGGCGGAAGTACGCCCTTTAATCGGCCAAGGTAAAGTGGCTGATTATATTCCTGCTCTGGCAAAAGTACCCAGCAACAAGTTAGGTATTGCGGTATACACCAACGAAGGTGAGGTTATTAAGGCGGGTGATGCCGATGAACCTTTCTCTATCCAATCTATTTCAAAAGCATTGAGCTTGACGTTAGCGATGTGCTTGTACAAGCAAGAAGAAATTTGGTCTCGAGTGGGAAAAGAGCCTTCGGGGCAGGCATTTAATTCGCTAATCCAGCTAGAAATGGAGCAAGGTATTCCTCGTAATCCATTTATAAATGCTGGAGCGATAGTAGTGGCGGATTTGTTACAAACTCGCTTATCTGCGCCTCGTCAGCGCCTGTTGGAGTTTGTGCGTCAGCTTTCTGGTGATACCCATATTGTGTATGACAAAGTCGTTGCGGCATCCGAAATGATGCATGGTGATCGTAATGCGGCGATTGCATATCTCATGCGTTCGTTTGGCAACTTCGAAAATGAAGTGATTCCAGTACTACAAAACTACTTCCACGCTTGTGCGCTGAAGATGAGTTGCGTCGATTTGGCTAAAACGTTTAGCTATTTAGCAAACAAGGGCACATCGGTACAAACGGGTAAGCCTGTAGTTTCTCCTGTGCAAACCAAACAACTTAATGCACTGTTAGCAACGTGTGGCTTGTATGATGGCGCGGGCGAGTTTGCTTATCGCGTTGGAATGCCTGGTAAGTCTGGTGTTGGTGGTGGCATTATCGCGGTAGTACCTGGTGAAATGACCATTTCAGTATGGTCTCCAGAGCTTGATCCTTCAGGTAACTCGCTTGCTGGTACTAAGGCGCTTGAGCTGCTCTCAGAGCGAATTGGCCGTTCAATTTTCTAATGTTGGAAATGTGTCAACCTTATTTAGGACGGCACACAGTTTCTAAATAAAAAGCCTCTCAATTGAGAGGCTTTTTTTGTTTTGGGGTTGCGTTACTCTTCGCTTTCTTCGGCCATAAAGGCTTCGAGCAAATCATTAAGGAAGAGCTTCCCTTTTTCAGTAATTTGCCAGTGGGTAGGCGTTTCACTCAGGTAGCCCATTTCTATCGCCCAGCTGATGGTTTCTTGAATCGTACTAAGCGGTAAGCCCGTGGTGTCCACGTAATCTTGCTTCGGACAGGCTTCGATTAAGCGGAATCGGTTCATAAAGAACTCGAATGGACGATCTTCATCCGCGACGACATGTTCTGTATGCAGATAAGGTTTGACCATATTTTGATAAGCCGCTAAATAGCCTCGCGGGTGTTTTACCTTTGTCGTTCGAATAATACGTCCGTCGGTAAAACTGAGTTTGCCATGAGAGCCACAACCGATACCAAGGTAATCACCAAAGCGCCAGTAGTTGAGGTTGTGCTGACACTGATAGCCCGGCTTGCTGTAACCGGAGATTTCATATTGCACATAACCCGCGGCTGCAAGTTTTTGGTGTCCGAGCTCGAAAATATCCCACAAGTCATCATCGTCAGGTAGCGTTGGTGGCTTGTAGTAAAACATGGTGTTTGGTTCGATGGTCAACTGATACCAAGACAAGTGCGGCGGTGCCAACTCAATCGCTTTGTCCAAATCTGCCAAGGCTTGTTCGATGCTTTGATCAGGTAAGCCGTGCATGAGATCGAGGTTAAAGCTGTTCAAACCGATTTGGTGCGCCAGCTTAGCAGCATTGACGGCTTCGTCTTGGCCGTGAATGCGCCCCAAACGCTCAAGCTTCTGCTGCTCAAAGCTTTGTACGCCGATAGAGATACGCGTTACACCAGCTTTGCGGTAGCCAACAAAACGCTCTGCTTCGATGGTGCCTGGATTCGCTTCCATGGTTATTTCGATTTCAGGCTTGAACGGGATACGCGCTTCAATGCCCTTAAGTAGACGCTCGATGCCTTCTGCCGAAATCAAACTCGGCGTACCACCACCAATGAAGATTGAATGCAGTGGACGTGGCGCTTCGTTAAGTCGGTATTTCTCAATGTCGGTATCCAAATCTTCTAAAAGGGCACTGATGTACTCTTCTTCTGGAATCTCGGTTTTGAGCGCGTGAGAGTTAAAGTCGCAATACGGGCACTTTTGCACACACCACGGGATGTGTACATACAAGCTGAGTGCTGGGGGCGTTAACATGGTCTAATTCGCTCGTGATTACTGAGACACTTGCTCAGACAGTTGAGCAAACAACGACTTGAGCGCTTTACCGCGGTGAGACAGTTGTTTCTTACGTGCAGGTTCAAGTTCGGCTGACGCACAGTTGTCTTCAGGAACAAAGAAGATTGGGTCGTAGCCAAAGCCATTTTCACCGTGTGCTTCAGTTAGAATTCGGCCTTCCCATTTACCGTGACAGACGATAGGCGTTGGGTCGTTCTCGTGACGCATGAGGACTAATACACAGTGGAAACGTGCTGTACGCTCTGCTTCTGGTACGCCTTCCATTGCCGCTAGCAATTTTTCTAGATTCTCTTGATCAGATGCGCTCTCGCCTGCGTAACGTGCAGAGTAAATGCCCGGAGCGCCTTTTAAGAAATCGACTTCTAAGCCAGAGTCATCTGCAATCGCAGGAAGCCCTGTTTCTTGTGCGGCATGGCGAGCTTTAATGATTGCGTTTTCAATGAAAGTTGTACCCGTTTCAG
>NZ_WXWS01000043.1:0-7081 GCF_009904715.1 Vibrio sp. V42_P2S4T144
ACCTTACTGGGCGGCAATTGCGGTCGCGGTGATGGCATTGAACGAAAGCTTCGCACACTCGATAAACAAAGGTAATAACCGATTGCTGGGAACCTTATTGGGCATCGGTTATGCCTTCTTTCTTATCGCGATGTTCTCTCAAGACCGCTTTTTGTTCCTCACCTTCTTCACCTTGTTTTTGGGTGTGTGCATATTTATGTCGAGCGACGAGAAGTACGGCTATGTGTTTACGATCGGTTTTGCAGTGTGCTCAATTGTCGCCTGTATGGGTGGTTTTGATAATCAAGCAACTTTTCACTTCGCCGTCCTTCGTATGCAGGAGACGATTCTTGGCGTGATCACCTTTTCGGTTGTGTATCGCTTAGTGTGGCCAGTAAACACGGAACAAAACTTCGTTCAGCGTTTTGAGACAAGCCGTGAGGCAATGTTTAACGCCATGAATAACCCTCACCACATTGATATCGAAGCACTGGAAACCAATACGACCAACATAGAGAAACTGTTCCAATTGATCAGCTTGCCGCTCACTGGTAGCTACCATTTAAAAGAGCATCGTCAGCTATGGCGCGCGCGATTAAATGAGATGGCACAGATCCAAGACCGATTGCTAGAACAAGCCGATAAGCCGCAACGTAATGAGATCGATTGGTCGACGTTAGCACAGCAACTTCAAAGCTTTGATATGAAAAAGCCGAGTACATCGTTAATTGGCGACGTCCCTTTTGTTATTCGAGGAGATAAAAATACTGTCTGGCATCATGAACATCGGACCTTCATTCAGCATTTGAATGAAGACGGCAGAAAGGTACTGCAAGGTGTCTCCATGTTCGTGACGTCGCTGCTGATTTGGATTTACCTTCCTGTGCCCGGAGGGTTCATTTTCCCTATGCTGGCCGGTGTATTCTCATCACTCATTCCTACCATGCCACCGAGCATTATCAAGGATGCTTTTTTTGGAGTAATAGGTACGGGGACGGTAATCCTTCTGCAATACATTTTCTTAATGCCAATGATGACCGAGCTATGGCAACTTGCCTTGTTCTACTTCATCAACATCATTGTGATTTGGAAGGTTTTTTCCACACCAAAACTAATGGTACATAGAATTCTAGGTATTAACTTATTGGTTGTTTTGACATCGGGTGCGCTCAACTTAACCCCAGCGTATCGAATTGAAACGCCATTGCTGATGCTAGTAAACATTATGATCATTTTGATGATTGCCAAGTTGTTTACCGATCTGTTCCGTGTTCGCGTCACGGCCTAAGCGTCACCTCCGTTCTTGAAACTAAAGCCCCGCATTGCTTTTGCTCTGCGGGGCTTTTTGCTTTGTTCGCTGCCCTATTCCTACCTCACCCATAAAGCGAGGATAGTATCCATCAAAAGCGATTAACGGGATTTCTCTAGCCCCCATAAAATCATCTCATTGATTTACGAAATGCAATTTAAAACACCGCATTCACAACATCAATCACAGCAAACACATCTATCTAACTGAACAAGAAGTTCAGTGACACATTAACTGTCTGAGTCTCGAAGGTTTGAGGCTATTCAGAGTGGAAATCGTCATGAGTTTTTTTGAAATACGCGCTAGCAAGACATCTTCTCTTACTGTGCTAGCGAGCGCACTAATGCTTACTACCCCCACTTTTAGCTTCGCCGCAGAAGAGACAACTTACAACGAAGTAATGGAACAAGGTCGCCAACTTTTCGACAAATACGGTATCAGCCATGATCTACCGAAACTGGCCATCAGTTCTCTAGTACAAGGCGAGCACTTGGTAGAGCATGCTCACCGAACGGTTCAAATCGGCAACGAGGTCCGTGATTCTTCGGTGTTCCTTGTAAAAAACACCGACAGCAAGGGCAATATCGATCTACGCATCAAATACAACCCTGAAGAGCTGGATAAGAACGAAAAAGTGTTGGATGAAATCGAAGCCTTCACGCGTACAGAATATCGTCTGCGCAACTATGTTGAGAGCTTTGATTCTTCATCGGTACGAGCTAAAGAAGATCAAAACGGCAATGTCGTTGTCAGCTTCAATTACTCAAAATACGGGCTTCCACAAGACATCGCCTATTTTCGTTTCTTAAGCGTCGATATCGAACTCGTTAACGGTGAGCCAAAACGCATGGTCATCACTAACGACAAGCCTTTCACACACCACAAATACAAGGTGGATGCGTACCATCAAGAGATCCGCTTTCAAAAGCTGGATTCTGGCAAACTTGTGATTGCGAGCAAACACACTGAAATTGTTGGCTCAAGCAAAAACAAACCACTGAAAATGGTCAGCACTCTTAAACCTGTTGCCATATATGAGGATGACATTGGTGTGCAAGTGTTGGATGAGAAACGCTTGAACGAAGTTTCTGACCCACGCATGCAAGAAGCCAGTGTAAAACTTGATCGTATCTTCCCATTAATGGGCGATATGGTGCGTCGACAAGGCATCGATTTACCGCTGCCATTTGGTGTGTCAATGGCTTACCGTAACCAAGATATGAACATCCCATTCAATGACTTCACTATTGATGGCGTGCGTCTAAACGACCTATTCGACCCAGAAGACACCGTCGGGATTGTGAACGCAGAGAGTTTCAGTATTCGTGGTGACGTGAACATCCTTCCTTTTTGGAACGTGTTTGGTTACGTCGGCAAAATCAATGTCGATGCAAACGTGGATGCGGGATACACAGGCGAAGGTGGCCAGTATCTAAAAGACAAGCTGAATGATCGTCTACCGGGCTTAGGCGACAAGTTTTGTGATGGTTTGTCTGCCCTATGTAATCGCGGGCGACTGAACGTGCCAATTCACCTTGAATACGATTTGCGCGGTGTCGGTACAACACTCTCGGTTGGTTACAAAGAGTTCTTTGCTTCTGTGACTGGCACGTACTCTCAGACACGTTTAAAAGGCTTGGATGACTGGGGTGACGGCATTGTTACCGTTCAACCGATGCTTGGTTATCAGTTAGTCGACTACCGTACCCAGTTCTTTATCGGTGCTGAATATCAAGGCTTGGACTCTCGTATGGATGGCCGAGTAAAAACCGGAGATATCGAGTTCGATTACGACATCGGTGTCGAGCTTAACGAGTGGGCATTCCTGACAGGTTTCAATAAGCAAATCGGTAAGAACTACAACTTAACCATGCTTTACAACAAAGGCGAAACACGTGACTCACTGACCTTGAACTTGGGTTATCGCTTCTAATCGCACAAAGCAATAGCACACAAAGAAATAACACATTGGTAGGCCATTGGATGGTAGGAATGCATCCTACAAAGGCGATTATTGAAACTGTCACCGATGCCCTACCATTTGAGCCATCAATACAACAAGCCATCCAACCATTCACGGATTAATACCAAAGCGGCAGGACGTCGCTTGTTAGATGCCGTTTAACATTTTCGGTGTACGCACCAAATGACTTTTTGGACATAACAATGACTTTACTCAATCGCTCAACTTTAGCCATTACCATCACTCTTGCCTTAGCGGCTTGTGGTGATGATTCAAGTAAACCTAGCGTTCCTTACGATCCGGAGCCATTACAACCGTTACCGCCAGAGCAAATCTCTTTGGAAATTGGTGATGCGACCATTCAAGCCACTAAAGAGTCCCTTGTCATCACACCTCTTGATGCGGATGAAAAACTGGCAGCGGTAGAGGCGTTCAAAGGTATCCAATTTGCGCAAGCAGACCGCTTTAAGCACAGCATTGTGGCCCCACTTGAAGGCGATATTGATGCGACTCAGTTCGGTGATGCGTGTCCGCAATTAAAAACCACGACACAAACGCAGTCAGAAGATTGTTTGAACCTAAACATTTGGCGACCAACAGGGACAGAAGCGTACGCAGATTTGCCAGTTTATGTCTTTATTCACGGCGGTGACTTTGAATACGGCGCGGGCTCAGAACCATTGATTCATGGTGATATGGTGGTTGCACAAGGTGCTGACGATGGTAACCCGTTTATTGCTGTTACTTTTAACTATCGCTTGGGCTTGTTGGGCAGTGTTTGGGTTGATGGTTTGGACAACCCTGAGGGCGGTAACTTTGGCCTAGGCGATCAAAAACACGCGCTAGAATGGGTTCAACAAAACATAGAGGCATTCGGCGGCAATCCGCAAAACGTGACACTTATGGGTCAAGGTGCAGGTGCCATGTCGGTGGGAATTTTACAGCAATCAAAAGGCGATACTGCAATTGCAGGTGAGCACTTTCAACGTGCCATCATGCAAAGCAACGCTTACGGCTTTGAATATAAAAGTTACGATGTTGCCAAGAGCCAAAGACCAGAGCAAAGCGTTGAAGATCTTGCGTTACTACCACTTGAAGAGGTCATGAAGGTACAGGGCGAGATGCTTGATCCTATTCAACGTCTTAAGAACTGGGTACTGACCGCCGCGAATATTCCGGTTATCAGTCCAACACGCGACAACAGCCCATTAGCTACGTTGATGCCATTTGCGCCCTACATCGAGCATCGCCCACCAGCGTTTCTAGTGAAAGAAGTACCGGGCTATCACGTTACTGAACAAGCGATTGAGAGTGAATGGATCGTACCGACGGTAATTGGCTCTAACAGTGCAGAAAGCAATACTCTGGGCATGCTGCCGAGCCTGACATTTTTGATCCCAACTATCATTGAAATCTTGAGCCAAGAAGCGCCAGAGATCATTGAAAGTGGTGACGAAAACTTAATCGTCGAATACATGGTGGAGTGGCTAGAATCGGAAACGAACTTAAACCGTTTACGCACCGAATATCGTTCATTACTCAGCGATTCAGCTTCAATTGAACTCGATCTTTCTGACTTATTGGAACTGCTACCTAGCACCGCTTATGAGGCGATGACTAAGTTGTTCTTCGGTTTGGGGAACTCCGATTCAACCACGGAGTTACTTGCTCTGGCTGACTTCTTCCCTAACGATGAAAGCGAACTAAATGGCGCGGCCAAAAACATGCAGCAATTCAAAACCACATTGCATGACTTGCTCTTCACGGGTCCAAACCGTCATAAGGTTTCAACTGAAGAAGCAACAGGATCAACGCCAAGCTTCTACTACTTTGACTATACACCTGGATTCAACGTATGGACTTACAACACCAAAGGTGAAAATGGCGATCTCGACGTGGGTGATTTACTCAAAAGCATCAGTTGTATTGTGGGCGCTTGTAATGCATCTGAATTACCATTTGTGTTTAATAAGGCATTAAAGCTTGATGGTTCAAGTGTTCGCCCAGATAGCAAAGACAAAGCAATGATGAACGAGCTCTCTCGTATGTGGTTTAGCGAACGTTTATTTGAAGACTTCCAATACAACAGCGCGACTGATCGAGTATTGCTGATCGATAACGATGGCGGTATTCAATCCACGCAAGACTGGGACAATGCTCATCACTCAGGCATCGATCCAAAACTGCGCCAAGGTCGCCTCAACGGTCTCGAGGGACTTGGGCTGATTCTTAGTCACATGTAACGTTATCTTCAGTCACTAAAAGCTCGTTACCAAATACCTAAAAGCCAGTTCGCTGGCTTTTTTCATCCTTATTCCTTGAACATAATTAGGAAGGTTTACTCATGTTTCCTAACGCCCTCCGTGCTCTGCTACTCTTTATCTTCGGCGCGCTGTTGGTTGGCTGTGCCCAGCCCTACCCTCAAGTTGAACCGGATTTTGAAGCCAATTGGCAAACTACTCAGCATCAAGCCGAAGTTTACTTAATTGCTACCGCTCCAGAAGCCTTTGCTCGTCGCGTAGAACTGGTTAGAAACGCTCAGCAAAGCATCGATATGACTTACTTTTCTTGGGAGAGTGACACGCTTGGTTTGATGCTACTCAATGAACTCAAGCAAGCAGCAGATCGAGGCGTGCAAATTCGACTCACTCTCGATGATTTATTGGTTTTTAACGAGAAATGGCTTGCTGATCTCAGCGCTCACGACAACATTCAAATCCGTTTATTCAATCCGTTTGATTCACGTAAGTCAGGTTGGATTGGTCGCGCCGTCAACTTCTCTACTCATCAACAACGTTTGGACAATCGTCTGCACGAGAAGTACTTCAACGTCGATCATCAATGGATGATTCTAGGTGGACGTAACATTGGCGACGACTATTTTGGTTACAGCCGCAAAGCGAACTTCTTTGATATGGACGTCTTGTTCAAAGGCAGCCTTATTCGAGCGTTCGACCAGAACTACCAACAACTTTGGAACAGCGAGCATGTTACGCCAATAGAAAACATCGTTAAAGTTACCCCAAACTATTACACGTTTACTAAAGCGCTTAATAAAGGTGAGAAAGACAAAAGCATCATTCTGGCTGAAGTTGAAAAACAGGTTAAACACCTGACCAGTCCCGACTTCATCACTGCGCAAGTCACCCCCGTTTTCGACTCATTAAACAAGTTAGAAAACAACAAATTACTTTAGAAAACGTGCAGAACACCAAGTTTGGCAACAAATAACCACTGCATCCAAAGCAGTAATATCAACGCCTTATGTGGTACCAAGTGATGGTGAATTTGCCTTTATTGATACCTTGATGGAGCAAAAAGCGGACATCACGTTAATGACGAACTCGTCTGCATCTAATGATTCTGGCTTTATTCCGGCTTATTACGAGGAGCATCGCCAAACCTTGTTGGATAAGGGCGTTAATATACTTGAGTACAAAAACCAAGCGAAAAATGATGACCATTACTTCCATGCGGATACTTATTATCACAACAAGACGGTGATACTCGATGATCGGCTGACTTACATCGGCTCATCAAACTTCGACCCAAGATCGGATTTCCTCAATGTGGAATTTGGTGTGTTGGTCCAAAGCGAAGCCTTTGCAGAACATGTCATGCACTACTTAACCCGACAACAAGATGAACTGTTTTGGCGAGTATCTCGAGATAGACAAGGCCAAACTCAGTGGCAATCAATGAATGAGATCCATACTAAGAATCCAAACTATGGTGGATGGCATAAGGCGCCTAACTGGATATTCAAGAAACTGAATGGTGAGTTCGAACTCTAAACAAACAAGACTTAAAAAGGCTCTCTATCTGCAAGG
>NZ_WXWS01000582.1:0-7068 GCF_009904715.1 Vibrio sp. V42_P2S4T144
AATAAATACTCGCTCAATTTATCTGCTAACCACGTCATTGCTGGATGCTCAGTATGGCCGTTAGGTGAAAACATACAGTAGTCTTCTTGCGTCAATCCGTATGTGTGTTTGATAACGGCGAGCTTCTGCTGACGAAGGTAATGGCGGATTAATGGTTCTGGAAGCACGCCCCAAGCGTCTTCTTCTAAGATGGTGTTCAGCATGTAGTCAAAACTCGAAAAACCAATATATCGAGTCGAGAAAGGTTGCAGTTCAGGGTTGTCTTTCTCATTTAGGTACACCATTAGTGCTTGCATCTGACTACGTAGATCTTCGTCTGAGACACGGCGCATCTTACTTAGGCGGTGTTCTACACTGCATACTGACATCATACGTATCTTGCCTAATGGGTTATATACGATACGAGGATCGTCTACTCGCTCATAATCAACGCCGAAAGCAAAATCTACTTGGTGGGTACTGACCAAGTTGGCTAAGTCGCCACTGGATGCCAAGATTAAGTTGAAGGTTGTTGAAGGAAAGCGGTTATTCAATGTATGAGATAATTCTTGCCAGAGATCATCAGGTAAGGAGTCGTCACGTGCTACCCAAACTTCCGCGTTAAACCCTTCCGAGATTTGAGCGCAGGTCTTTCTGACCCGTTGTGCGATGATAAGTAGGTGTTCGCAATCTTTGTAAGTGGCTTTCCCAGCTTCAGAGAGGGTGAGCTGGTTGCCAGTTCGGTTAAACAATTCAACGTCGAGATCTTTCTCTAATGCCTTAATCGACATACTGAGTTTGGTACGATTGCAGTCGAGTTGCCTTGCCGCTTCAGAAACAGAACCACACTCAGCGATGGTGCAGAAGGCTTCTACTTGAGTTAAGTTCATGATTTGACACAACCAATAAATGAATTCAAATAATTTGGGTATTATGCAGATGCGCTCCCAAAGCCATGAAAGATTATCGAAAAAAACGCGAATCCGCCAGATAAGTCTATGGTCTTTTAACGGTTTTGCGGTAATCTATGTGGGTTACAAAAAGTGAACATGGAGGCCACGATGGCACAAGATTGGGACGGCTTAGCAAAAAACTGGGAATCAAATCCAGCAACAGAGCAATTTGCGCAGTCGGTGTTTGAGCAGTTACAACAGCTAACTCAGCTTGATGGCATTAAAGTACTAGATTTTGGATGCGGAACAGGGCAGTTAAGTCAACGATTGTCACCGATGGTTAAAGACATCGTAGCATTAGACGCATCGGAAGCCATGATTGAGGAACTCGATAAAAAAGAGCTCGTCAACGTAGAACCTGTGGTAGATGCATTATCTCGCGGCTTGGTTGCTCAGCACCCTGCGTTTCGTGGACAGTTCGACTTGGTGGTTGCATCATCAGTTTTAGCGTTCGTGGAAGACTTAGACGCGTCATTAACGATCTCACATTCTCTACTTAACCACGGCGGCTATTTTGTTCATTTTGATTGGATTGCAGAATGTGAACAAGACGGTTTTACCCTTGCGAAGTCTGAGCGTGCACTGAAAGAAGCGGGTTTTACTGAAGTTGAATCGCAACACGTTTTTGACATTACATCTGATGGTAAAACAATGTCGGTATTAATGGGGCTTGGTCGTCGCTAATACTGCTGAATAAAGAACACAAAATGACAAAAGCGAGCTAACAAGCTCGCTTTTTTCTTATCTGCTGAGGGTATATGTAACTTCACTTGCTCTAAACAAGTCGTCGTGGTGCAGGCAAGGACATACTCGAACAACTAAGTCTTCGGAGGTTATTTTGAGACGACTATCCTGCGTATCTCCTCCAGCACTTCAGGGTTGGCTATTGCGCCTAAATTTTCGACGTTTCGGTTGTTAACGACTTGCTTAACGGCTAACTCGACCAGCTTTCCTGAGCGTGTCTTAGGTATATCGCTTATTGCGTAAATCGCACTAGGTACATGCCTTGGAGAACATGCAGACTTTAGCTGTGCTTTGATGGAAGCGATCATCTCGTCATTGAGCTCTACCCCTTTGACTAATTGGACAAACAGCCATACTTGTTCGTTGCGATCGACTTCTTTTCCTACTGCGATCGAATCTAGAATACCGTCTATACAGTTCACTTGCTGATAGATTTCGGCCGTGCCGATTCTTACGCCACCGGGATTCAACGTAGTATCACTTCGACCATAAAACACGTATCCCCCAACGCTGGTCTGTTCAACATCATCGCCGTGGTGCCAAATATTGTCGAATTTATCCCAATAAGCGCGATGATATCTCTCACCGGTGTCGTTCCAAAAGCCAGCAGGGAAGTTGGGTAATGAATTGGCACAAACCAACTCACCGCGATCTCCCATTACGCTATTACCTTGTGGGTTAAAGACTCGGACATCGACCCCTAACCCTGCTGATTGGCACTCTCCCCGATAAACGGGAGAAATAGGGTTGCCTAATACAAAGCAGCCACAAATGTCTGTTCCGCCAGAAATCGAGGCGAGGTGTACATCTTCTTTAATGTGCTGATAGACATAATCAAACTGTTCTGGATACAGAACAGAGCCCGTTGAGCAAATGGTTTTCAGACTTGGAAATGCATCACTTTTCTGCGGAGAAAAAGATGCTTTTTCCAGCGCCTCTAGGTATTTTGCTGAGGTTCCAAACAGCGTCACTTCGGCTCGTTCTGCGAGGTCCCAGAGCACATCATGAGTGGGGTAAACAGGGCTACCATCAAAAATCACCAAACATGCACCGCTCGCGAGTGAAGAAACGTGCCAGTTCCACATCATCCAACCGCAGGTCGTGTAATAAAACACGCGTTCGTTCGGTTGAATATCGCAATGCAGTTGATGCTCTTTCAAGTGATTAAGCACCGTTCCGCCGACGGAATGAACGATGCATTTCGGTTTGCCTGTTGTGCCTGAAGAATAAAGCACAAATAGCGGATCGTTAAAATTCACACGAGTAAAAGTCAGCGCTTCGGGTGTGTATTGATTCAGGACGTTTTGCCAATCTTGGGTGCAGACATCGCATTCAAAAATGTGTGGTTTAAGGTAGCTAATTTGGCAAACTTGTTTAAGACCTTCAAGATGATCCGCAATATGCTGGTTTTTCTCTGACATATCGAAAGTTTTGCCATTGAATGTATAGCCATCACAAGTAAACAGGATTTTGGGTTTCACTTGACCAAAGCGCTCCAAAACGCTTTCGACGCCAAAATCAGGTGAGGTGGAAGTCCAGGTCGCCCCTAAACTGGTGGTTGCTAGCATGGCTATCACCGTTTGAGGTAGGTGAGGTAAATAACCAGCGACGACATCACCTTGCTTAATTCCACATTCTTTCAACCATTGCTGCACACTCGAAACTTCTTCGCACAATTGTTTCCAGGTGTAGGTCTGTTTTTCTTCACGTTCATTTTCAAACCAAATAGCGAGATCATCGGGTTGGTGACACGCGTAGGTTAGCAAATTTTCGGCGTAGTTAATTTGTGCGTTTGGGAACCATTTTATATCCCTATTTTCAACAGGTTGCTGCCAGCGACTTTCTGCTCGCTCTTTTATGGTCTCTCCCTGAGTGCCAATGACGTCGCAGAATAGCCAAACTTCCTGCCAAAATTTTTCTGCATGATCGAGTGACCATTGATGCAGATCAGCGAAGCTTTCAAGGGTACTTCCTTGTCGATTAATGTGTTCAATAAACTGTGTAATGTTGGCTTCTTCGATACGACTTTCGCTCGGTTGCCATACTTTGCTGCTCTCGCGCATAGGTCCCTCTATAACAAAGTGATAACAGGTTCTAGTTTGAGAGGAATACACGATAAAGTCAAACAAGCCAGATATTATATCGTGTCATAAAAATCATGAAGTTACGATGCATTGTAAACAATATGTTACATCGGGATGATGCTGAGAAAATCGCGCAGGGATTGGAAGCTCTTAAGACTACAGATAGGCTTAATGTAAAGGATTTGTTAATGGAGATGAGCCATGACCCAGTATCGTTCTAAACCCGTAAACCAGGAAGGCAGGGTTGAATGGAGCCGTGAAGAAGACGCCATTTGGCGAGATTTGGTAACACGACAAATGGGTGTGATCCAAAACAGAGCTTGTGAGGCTTATTTACACGGTTTGACGCTGCTTGATTTACCTCAAGACCGCGTTCCTCAGTTACCAGAAATTAATCGTGTCTTGATGGAGACAACAGGTTGGCAAGTGGAGCCCGTTCCCGCGCTTATTGATTTCGACCGATTTTTTAATCTACTCGGTAATAAGCGCTTTCCAGTCGCCACATTCTTGCGTACAAGAGATGAGTTCGATTACTTACAGGAGCCAGATTTCTTCCACGAAATATTTGGTCATTGTGCGATGTTAACCAACCCAGACTTTGCTGCATTTACCGAGCATTATGGTCAACTAGGGCAAGCCGCTACCCCAAAACAAAGAGCCTATCTCGCTCGTCTCTACTGGTTTACTGTAGAGTTTGGTTTGGTGAAAGAAGGGGACAAAACCAAAATTTACGGTGGTGGTATTCTTTCATCTCCTGGCGAAACCCTTTACGCATTAGAGAGTGATGCAGCAATTCGCGACCCATTTGAATTACAAACTGTGCTGAGAACGCCTTATCGTATCGACATCATGCAACCGAAGTACTACGTGATTGATGACTTTTCTCAGCTTTTTAAAATCAGTCAGTTAAATTTATTGAAACAAGCCGATCTAGCGATTGAAGCTGGACTGCTTCCTCCACTTTTTGAACCAAAGGAACCTGCTCATGTTGAATGAACAAAAATGCGAAGCTTGTAGTATCGATGCCATTGCACTAAGCAAAGAAGAACAACAATCTCTGCTGCTGCAATTGTCTGATTGGCAGATCATTGAAAGAGAAGATATACCTCAACTAGAAAAGGTGTATAAATTTAAGAACTTCAAACAAGCATGGGCTTTCAGTAACAAAATCGCGGAACTGGCAGAAGATGAGTTCCACCATCCTTCTATTTTGTTGGAATGGGGTAAGGTTACCGTAACGTGGTGGAGTCACTCTATCAAAGGTCTGCATAAAAACGATTTTATCTGCGCATCAAAGTGTGACGCGCTAGCATCGGCAGAGTAGGACATTACCTCATACAAAAAAACGCCCGGCTTACGTCGGGCGTTTTGGTTCTAAATGACTTTTACATTACTTTATAGATTGATTCGGAAGACGGATGTCGTGCCCGATACCTCATTGCCAACGGCGATAAAATGACCACCGTTACGGGTAAAGTAATTAATGGATTCTGGACCTAAATCGCCTGCTTTTGGATTGTATGTGTCGTTCATGCATTCGCCATCTTCGACTTCTGTACATACTGGCTGATTGTAATTACGGCGGTTGACGTAATGCATAAACTGCGCTTGTTTCGGGTCTGTGATGTCATAAATCATGATACCGCCTTGACGCTCCAAGCCGATAAACGCGTAATGACGACCGTTAATTTGTGCTACTTCAATCGCCTCTGGCTCAATACCTTTATCATCACTTCGGTCATCGCCACTATTATTGTTATCGTTGGTGCTGTTGAAGTTCTTGCCTTCATTCAGCAGCGCGATAGTCGCGAAATCGTCACCACTATCGAAGACCAAATTGCCGTTTTCATCCCAAATCGAGAATGAACGCGCGCCAAATGATTGAACATTCTCTTGTGCAGAAAGCGTTTGCTCCGGCTTAATCACTTTTAAACGCGCGAGTTGTTTGTTGTCTTTTAGTGCCTCTGCCAATGGGTGTTCTGCTGCCACTTTCAGCTTCTTACCGCGCACTTCATCAATATGGCTTAAACAGGTTCCTTGCTCAGATGTATATTCATCTGTACCGAGGTAATCGTCTTCATCCCACATAAAGCCAGCTTTGTCGCACAGTTCTTGAGTGGTTTTGAATTCGTACTCACGCCCGTCGCCTTCATTTGCCGATACGATGTAAGTACTCCCATTCACTGAGTAGCTGTCGATAGTGTCAGGCATAAATAAGCCAACCAGTTGTGGGTAGCTTTTCAAGTTCCCAATGATTTTGTCTTTGTTGGATGCATCGAGTTTAGCGCCCGACCAAGACTTCTCACCTAAGCCAACAATTTTTTCTACCGATTTGCTCTCTGGATTGACGATTGCCATGGCGTTATTTTCTTGTAGCGCGACATAGATTTTACCGTTATCTGCAAAAGTGAGGTATTCAGGCTCTAGATCTTGTGCGACGGTGGCGTTTGGCCCCGAAATACGCACATTCATTGGGAGCTCTGCTTTTCGTGAACCATCAAATTCGTTAAAGCCAATTTGTGTCACTTCTGCTTGAGTAACACCAAGGCTCAGATCGATCAAAGTGATACTACCTTCAGGGTCAATGCTGTAATCGCTGTTTGGTTCTCCTTCATTAGCGGTTGCGATGTATCGGCCATCTTTTGAGAAGCCAACCATGTCTGGCAATGCGCCTGTTGGGAAAGTCGTGACTAATGACAAATCGTCGGAGCGGTACAAGCCAACAATACCATTCGCTTGTTTATTACTGTTTTCAATCGCAACTGCTACCAAACCATTGAATACAGCGACACTGTTTGCTGCGCCAATTTCAATGCCCGCTGCTTCGCCAGCGCTGTTGAGATCGATGAATGCGCTTTGCGTTGGTACGCCGTTGTCATCCATAGACATTACATCGACACGTTTTGCTTGAGCATTAACCACATAGAGCTTATCTGTACAAGCGTCATAACTGACGATTTCAGCTGCCGATGTGTCGAATGGAGCATCAGCAACGGATGTTCCGATAAACGTTAAACCTTGAATTGACGTTTCCCCAGTAACGGGGGCAGTGGTAGGTTTGCATTGTGTAGCGAATGAAGCCACGGTATCTTCGGGTTGTGATGAACACGCGATGGCAAGTGATGACAATGCGAGTACACCGATTGCCTTTAAAGGGGTGATCATGATATCTCCTTATCAATCCGATAGGTTGTCAATCAGCATGGGTTTTATGCTGCTGTCCATTTCCGCAACTGGAATGATAGAGCGCTGAATGACGTTTGATTTGGTAAGGCTCTGAATATATGTATGATTGATGACTCTTATAT
>NZ_WXWS01000499.1:0-7060 GCF_009904715.1 Vibrio sp. V42_P2S4T144
GTTCTTAACTGAATAGGATGGTAGAAAGAATATGTCTGATAGAACGTTTATCGAAGAGTTCGACCTTCTTTTGATCGCTAACCAAATCATCCAAGAGCACGATGATTACATCGAGGGAATGCGAGCAACAAGTGTAGAAGAAAAAGAAGGTGTTTTAGTTTTTAAAGGTGAATACTTCCTTGATGACAAAGGTTTACCAACTTCAAATACGACTGCAGTATTCAATATGTTCAAATACTTAGCGCATCACCTTTCTAAGGAATTTACGCTGGTTAAATAGTATTGGGAAACAAAAAAGCCAGAGTGTTATTCACTCTGGCTTTCCTGTTTCAGGTCAGAATATTTAGCAGCTTAAAGCCTTAAGTTTGTCGAAGTAGTCAGGGAACGTTTTCGACGTACACTTTGGATCGTTAATCGTCACAGGCGTATCACTAAGTGCCACCAGCGAAAAACACATCGCCATTCGATGATCATCGTAAGTATCAATCGCAGCATGCTTTAACTGAGAGACAGGTTTGACGATGATGTAGTCTTCCCCTTCTTCCACTTCCGCACCAACTTTACGTAACTCAGTCGCCATAGCTGACAAACGGTCTGTTTCTTTTACACGCCAGTTATAAACGTTACGAATAGCGGTAGTGCCTTCGGCAAATAACGCTGTTGTCGCGATGGTCATTGCAGCATCAGGGATATGGTTGTAATCCATATCAATGCCTTTTAATTGACCAACACGTGAAATTACGTAGTCATCACCCCATTCAATTTCTGCACCCATTTTTTCAAGCGCATCAGCAAATTGAATATCACCTTGAATGCTGTTTTTACCGATACCCGTGACTTTAACTTCTCCGCCTTTGATGGCTGCCGCCGCCAAGAAGTAAGAAGCAGAAGACGCGTCACCTTCAACCAAGAAATCACCTGGAGCGATGTATTGCTGACCGGCTGGGATCACAAACTCTTGATAGTCGTTGTTGATCACATCGACTCCAAACTGCTTCATGATATGCAGGGTGATATCGATATAAGGCTTAGAAACCAAATCGCCTTCGATGTTGATGCGAATTTCACCTTCAGCCAATGGCGCAGACATTAAGAAAGCGGTCAAGAACTGACTTGAAATGGACCCATCGATAGAAACTGTACCTGCTTTTAGGCCAGTACCAATTATTTTGAGAGGCGGAAAGTTCTCGTTTTCCATGTACTCAACGTTCGCACCAGCATCTTTCAGTGCCGTGACAAGGTGACCAATTGGACGCTCTTTCATACGAGGTTCGCCCGTCAGTACATACTCCCCTTCTCCAAGACAAAGAGCCGCAGCTAATGGTCGCATCGCAGTGCCAGCATTGCCGAGAAATAATTCTACTGGTTCTGAGACAGAAAACGGACGCCCAAGGCCTTCAACGAGACATTCTGTTTTATCTTCGGAAAGTTGGTATTGAACGCCTAGTTTAGTCAGCGCATTCAGCATATGACGAATATCATCACTGTCGAGGAGATTAGTAAGGCGAGTTCTGCCTTTAGCAAGAGCAGCAAGTAAAAGAGCTCGATTAGAAACGCTTTTAGAGCCAGGAAGGTTCACTTCCCCTTGAATTTTATTGATAGGTTGTAACGTTAGGCTTTCCATTAAAAGTTGATAATCCTTTGTGCCCTCAACATACGATTTTTTATGAGGGCTAAACAATTCTTCGTGAATTCAGACTACCCAAAAAAACACGACAAAACCAGAGTAAATCGGCGCTAATTTATGAATATCCTCAAGCAGCCTAAAGATACAGAATTAAAGGCATTGCCAGCGATGTAAATAAGAGCGAAAGAAGCACGGCGAAACAGCAAACTATTTCGACTTGATTTGACAATAAGCCAGCCCGACTGTACATGCCTGATTAAGCTTCGTTAGGCTAAAACAACCTAGGGTTAATAAGTGATATCAACCCTGACTCCATCATCAAAATATAAAATACGAACTTCATCCCCTCGACTAAATAACATATTTTTATCAACATCTTGGATGACATTAATTAGCTTATCACCCTTCACTTTGATGAGTAGCTCAACTAACTTATATTCAACCGTGTATTGGTAATTACTTTGGTTTTGAGCAACTGCGGCACCTGCAAGCGTACCCACTGCCGTCGCGACTTCTCTTCCCGTACCGCCACCAAATTGATTACCGACTAAACCACCGATAGTGGCACCAAGTAGTGTCTTCCAACCGTTACTTTTCGATTGAACAACCTCTTGTTGAGTAATATAACGGACAGAGTCAATCTTCCCGTAAACTACTTCATTAACTGGCTTGGCAACATTTCTTTCATAGGCTGCGTTGGCGACAAGTGGTAAAAACAGTATGATCCCAAGCCATACTTTTACGATATTTCTTAACCAGGTCATCATAAACTCCTCTGACTCCAATGTTGGTAACGACTTCTTATGGCTATTTATTTAACTGAACTCGATGAAACGTTCAACTTTCCCTCACCCTATAAAGCACTCAGCGACCCCAATGGTTTGCTGGCTTTTGGTGGTGACTTAAACCCCATGAGAATCCTCAATGGTTACTATCAAGGCATTTTCCCTTGGTATGGTCCTGGTGAACCTATTTTATGGTGGAGCCCTTCTCCGCGCGCTGTGTTTGACCCATTGCAGTTTAAGCCATCTAAAAGTCTCAAAAAATTTCAGCGTAAACATAACTATAAAGTAACACTCGATTTCGCGACAGAAGAAGTGATTAGACTATGTTCTTCAACACGCCCTGCAGAGGAAACATGGCTCAACGAGGAAATGCAAGCTTCCTACATTGAGTTAGCCAAACTTGGTCACTGTCACTCTGTAGAAGTATGGCATGACAACAACCTGATTGGCGGACTATATGGCATTTGCGTGGGCCAACTTTTTTGCGGAGAGTCGATGTTTAGTCTAAAAGATAACGCATCCAAAATTGCATTGTGGTACTTATGCAACCATTTGGCGTCAAAGCAAGGTCAATTAATCGATTGCCAAGTTATGAATTCTCACTTGGCATCACTTGGCGCATTTGAACTTGAGCGTGACGAATTTATGCAAAAACTACTATCTTTAAGAGAAAAGCAAACACTATTTGATGCCTATCAGCCCCAAGTTTTGCAGGATTCAGTATGAGTACGGATATACAACATATTCGAATAGGGTTGACGAATAATCACCCTTGTAGTTATTTGCCTGAACGGCAAGAGCGGGTTGCGGTGGCGCTTGATGAAAGGCTGCATACTGAAGAAAATTACCAGTTGCTCATGGCTAACGGTTTTCGTCGTAGCGGAGATACCATATATAAACCGCATTGCGAGCATTGCACCGCTTGCCAGCCAATTCGAGTCTCGATTCCAGACGTTAAATTATCAAAAAGTCAGAAGAGGCTGCTTAATAAAGCACAGTCTTTACGCTGGGAAATGAAACCTGAAATGGATGAGGAATGGTTTGAGCTTTACAGTAGGTACATCTGCAAACGGCATAAAAACGGCACTATGTACCCACCAAAGCGTGATGAGTTTGCTCGATTTGCTCAAACTAGCTGGCTGACAACGTCGTTTTTACACATTTACGATGAATCAGATCAATTGCTCGCCATTGCGGTGACAGATTTGATGCCACAATGCTCGAGTGCTTTTTATACTTTCTTTGACCCTGACTACGAGTTATCTCTTGGCACGTTAGCAGTGCTTTATCAAATTAAATACTGCCAAGAAAACAAACAACAGTGGCTATATTTGGGATATCAGATTGATGAGTGCCCAGCAATGAGCTACAAAACACGCTTTCAACGCCACCAAAGGCTAGTAAATCAGCGTTGGCGAGGGTAGAATACGCCTCAACTTTACATAATTACTATTTAGCGGCAGAATATAGCCCGCTAATATTGCCTAATTTCTAAAGAGGATTAAATGGCTAAAGAAGACGTAATCGAGATGCAAGGCACAGTCCTTGACACTCTACCAAACACTATGTTCCGTGTTGAACTTGAAAACGGTCACGTTGTGACTGCTCACATCTCTGGCAAGATGCGTAAGAACTACATCCGTATCCTAACGGGTGACAAAGTAACTGTAGAGATGACTCCATACGACCTGTCAAAAGGCCGCATCGTCTTCCGCGCTCGTTAATCTCTGATTTTCGGATGCAATAAAAAACGGAGCAAGCTGCTCCGTTTTTTATTGCATAATTTTTTCCGATTTAGTTCAGATAAAAAAGCGCACGATCTTCTCGTGCGCTTTTGCGTTTGTTACCGACTAACGATTAATGCATCGCTGTCTCTTTCTCACTTAAGTATTCAAACTCAAGCGTATCGTTGACCAGCGTTACCTTCACTGTACCGCCGTCAACTAAAGATCCAAACAACAGTTCGTTAGCCAAAGGCTTCTTAAGCTGTTCTTGGATAACACGCCCCATTGGGCGAGCCCCCATAGCTTTGTCATAACCTTTATGTGCTAACCAATGGCGAGCGTCTTGCGATACTTCCATTGAAACGCCTCTCGCATCAAGTTGCACTTGCAGTTCAACAATGAACTTATCAACCACTTGATGGATAACGCTTTCATCAAGGCTGTTAAACCAGATGATGTTATCAAGACGGTTACGGAACTCAGGAGTAAACACCTTCTTAATTTCCGCCATTGCATCGTGACTGTTGTCTTGTTGAATCAAACCAATTGATTTCTTCTCGGTTTCCGCCACACCTGCGTTAGTTGTCATAACAAGAATGACATTACGGAAGTCTGCTTTGCGACCATTGTTGTCCGTTAGCGTACCGTTATCCATGACTTGCAACAACAGGTTAAAGATATCAGGGTGCGCTTTTTCAATCTCATCAAGTAATACGACTGAATGTGGGTGCTTAATAACAGCATCGGTTAGCAAACCACCTTGGTCATAACCGACATAACCAGGAGGCGCACCAATTAAGCGACTTACGGAGTGACGCTCACCATACTCAGACATATCAAAACGAAGTAGTTCGATACCTAGAAGCTTAGATAACTGCACCGTCACCTCTGTTTTACCAACCCCTGTTGGGCCTGCAAACAAGAATGAACCAACAGGTTTGTTGTCTACACCTAAACCTGCACGTGTCAGCTTGATCGCCTCGGATAATGCATCAATCGCATTATCTTGACCGAATACCAACATCTTCATTTTGCTATCTAAGTTTTTCAAAATGTCTTTATCTGAAGAAGAAACCGACTTCTCTGGAATTCGCGCCATTTTGGCAACCATTGATTCGATATCAGCCACTCCGACCGTTTTTTTACGACGGCTTGCAGGAGCAAGACGACTACGAGCACCAGCTTCATCAATGACATCAATGGCCTTATCTGGTAGATGGCGTTCATTAATGTATTTAGCCGATAGTTCTACGGCGGCACGCAGTGCTTTATTGGTATAACGTACTTCATGGTGAGCTTCGTACTTCGGCTTCAAGCCCATCAAGATTTTAGTTGTATCATCCAATGAGGGCTCTACAACGTCTATCTTTTGGAAGCGGCGAGACAACGCACGCTCTTTCTCGAAAATGTTGCTGTATTCTTGGTATGTCGTCGAACCAATACAACGCAACTTACCGCTACTTAAAAGAGGCTTAATAAGATTTGCTGCATCGACTTGACCACCAGATGCCGCGCCTGCACCGATGATGGTATGTATTTCATCGATGAACAAAATGGCATCTTCTTCTTTTTCAAGTTGTTTCAAAATCGCCTTGAAGCGCTTTTCAAAATCACCGCGATATTTGGTACCAGCGAGCAAAGAACCAATATCTAGTGAATAAATCACGCTGTTTTGAATAACCTCAGGGACCTGCCCTTCGACAATTCGCCATGCAAGACCTTCCGCAATGGCTGTTTTACCAACCCCTGCCTCACCCACTAGTAGTGGATTATTCTTGCGGCGTCGACAAAGTACCTGAATAGTGCGCTCTAACTCTTTATCACGTCCAATGAGTGGGTCGATGTTTCCATCTTTAGCGACTTGATTAAGATTCGTCGCAAAACTTTCTAAGCGTTCTTCAGAATTAGGCTCTTCAACACTTTCTGAGCTAAACGAGTCTGATGATGAATCCTCACCTGCACCTGATGCTTTAGTAATACCGTGGGAGATGAAGTTAACAATATCTAATCGGGAGATGTCATTTTTCTTCAGAAGGTAAGCGGCATGCGACTCTTGCTCACTGAAGATAGCAACAAGCACGTTGGCGCCTGTTACTTCATTACGACCAGACGACTGTACATGAAAGACGGCGCGTTGTAGTACACGTTGAAAACTCAAAGTCGGCTGCGTTTCACGCGTCTCATCACTATCTGGGATAAGAGGCGTAGTTTGATCGATGAAAATATCGAGTTCGTTGCGTAAAGCGTCAAGATCCGCCTTACAAGCTAGAAGGGCTTCCTTAGCTGCATCATTTTCCAACAATGCAAGTAGGAGGTGTTCGACAGTCATAAACTCGTGGCGTTTATCTCGCGCCCGAGAAAATGCACCGTTAAGGCTTGACTCTAGTTCTTTATTTAGCATAAGTACCTCCCGAAAAAACAACTGGGGTTGTTCGAGCAAGTCTTCTTTGTTTACGCTTGCTCCATAGTGCAAAGTAGCGGATGTTCATTTTCCCTTGCGTACATCGTAACTTGCGCTACTTTTGTTTCGGCAATTTCTGCGCTGTATGTGCCGCAAATTGCCTTTCCTTCATAGTGGACCTGAAGCATGATTTGAGTTGCTTTATCAATATCATGTGAGAAAAATCGCTCAAGCACCTCTATGACGAAATCCATAGGTGTATAGTCATCATTATTGAGTACGACATTGTACAGCTTAGGTGGCTGGACTTTCGTACTTTCTCGCTCCAGAAGATCAGAGTCCGGAGTGACCCATTCAAAATTTTTACTCATGGCAATCTAAAGATATCGTATCAAAGGGTTGATGTTTTCGACCTATAAAAACAATCTACCACAAGCGTGCAGCGCGGTGTAGTGAGTTATGGCACCGAATTCGATCTTTGATCGATAAAAGTTGCTACCTAATATAGAGACTAATGCACGTC
>NZ_WXWS01000037.1:0-7050 GCF_009904715.1 Vibrio sp. V42_P2S4T144
CCATAATCCTTCGCTAATGCAAGGGCATTATTTATTTCATTAAGAAGGAAAGAAAATGAAACACAGTAAACAGAAAAAACAGCAAGGCTTTACGTTAATTGAATTGATGATTGTGGTAGCAATTATTGGTGTGTTATCAGCAGTCGCAATCCCTGCATATAAAGACTATGTCGCAAAGTCAGCTGTAACCTCTGCTGTGGGTACTTTAAAGTCATTACTTACTAATGCTGATTTATATACTCAGAACAACACCACAGCTACTTCCGACTTAGGAGACATCGGTGGGAACGCTACTATGAACGCCCTTGGCAATATTACCGCATCAATTGAAGGTGCTGGAGCAGCCTCAAACGCAAAATCTACACTCAAATTTGTATTTAATACTGGCAATGCTGCAGCAGGTGACATCGAATATGCTAGGACACCAAACACACCCTGGGGCTGTACAAATAATACTAACCCAAAAGTATCTATTGATAGCTGCCCATAATGCAAACCAACCTCTCCACGATTCTTCGTCAAAAAGGACTATTGGCTTTTTCCCAAGAAGAATCGTTGCTTGAGCAAGTCAAAGCTTCTGGCATTTCGATGCCGGAAGCTTTGCTCAGTTCAGGGTTATTTACATCACGCGAACTCACTGAACATTTAAATTCTATTTTTGGATTAAATCAGCCCGAGTTATCTCAGTACGAGTACGCCTCGCTTTGTCAGCAACTTGGCCTTAGGGAATTAATCACACGGCATAACGCACTCCCACTCCAGCGTACACCTTCAACGTTATTATTAGCCGTTGCCGACCCCACGAACCAACAAGCAGAAGACGATTTCCGCTTTGCCACTGGTTTACAGATTGAATTGGTGTTGGCGGATTTTCGTCAACTCAGCGCGGCAATTCGACGCTTATATGGTCGTTCATTGAGTCATGAGAAGTCCGGGTTAAAAGAGATCAACCAAGAAGAGTTAGCCAATCTGGTTGATGTGGGCGCAGATGAAATCGACAACATTGAAGACTTGAGCCAAGATGAGTCTCCTGTTAGCCGTTACATCAACCAAATTCTGTTGGACGCTGTGCGCAAAGGCGCATCCGATATCCACTTTGAGCCTTATGAAAAGATGTACCGTGTGCGCCTACGCTGTGATGGCATCTTAATTGAAACACAGCAGCCACCAAGCCACTTAAGTCGCCGCTTATCCGCTCGTATCAAAATCCTCTCTAAACTTGATATTGCAGAGCGACGTTTACCACAAGATGGGCGTATTAAGCTCAAGTTGAATCAAGACACCGCAATTGATATGCGTGTATCCACGCTACCGACTCTATTCGGAGAGAAAATTGTACTACGACTGCTCGACAGCAGCTCTGCGTCATTGGATATCGACAAGCTTGGTTATAGCGAACAACAAAAACAATTGTACTTGGATGCGCTGCGTCGCCCACAAGGCATGATTCTGATGACAGGCCCAACCGGGAGCGGAAAAACCGTTTCTCTGTACACTGGGCTGAGTATCCTCAATAAGCCAGAAATCAACATTTCCACGGCAGAAGACCCAGTAGAAATTAACTTATCGGGCATTAACCAAGTTCAAGTTCAGCCTAAGATTGGTTTTGGTTTTGCCGAAGCCCTGCGCTCTTTCTTACGTCAAGACCCGGATGTGGTAATGGTCGGTGAGATTCGTGACTTAGACACCGCCGAAATCGCTATAAAAGCATCGCAAACCGGTCACTTAGTACTTTCAACCTTACATACCAATTCTGCGGCTGAAACGGTTATTCGTTTATCAAACATGGGCGTAGAAAGCTTTAACTTGGCCTCATCTCTTAATTTGATTATTGCCCAGCGCTTGGCCCGTAAACTGTGCTCGCACTGTAAACAATCACAAGAGCTTACCGTTCAGCTACAACATCTTGGAATTCAAGCAAGCGACAACATTTTTAAAGCCAATCCCGGTGGATGTAATGAGTGTACCCATGGTTATTCCGGCCGAACGGGAATTTATGAAGTGATGCGCTTTGATGAATTTCTTTCCGAAGCGCTTATTAAAGGCGCCTCAGTACATGAACTAGAAAAACTCGCCATCGCAAATGGTATGAGCACGTTACAAATGTCGGGCATAGAAAAACTCAAACAAGGGATCACAAGTTTTAGTGAACTACAGCGCGTACTTTATTTTTAATCCTTTAATCAGCAGTCACCTCTATGAAAAGCACTACACCACAACTTAAAAACTTCCGCTGGAAAGGCATCAACAGTTCTGGCAAAAAGACGTCTGGACAAACCCTCGCGATGACAGAAATTGAAGTACGCGAGCGTCTAGACGCACAGCACATCAAGATCAAGAAGTTAAAGAAAAGCAGTATCTCGTTTCTCACTAAACTCAGCCATCGCGTGAAAGGCAGAGACATCACGGTGTTTACCCGTCAGATTTCGACGATGTTGATAACCGGTGTACCCTTAGTTCAGGCTTTAAAATTGGTCTCAGAAAATCATAAAAAAGCAGAGATGAAATCCATTTTGATGAGCGTGACACGCGCCGTTGAAGCGGGGACGCCCATGTCAAAAGCCATGCGCACTGCAAGTGAACACTTTGACCCACTCTATACCGATCTTATCGCCACAGGTGAGCAATCCGGTAACTTAGCAGAAGTGTTCGAGCGCTTAGCCACCTACCGAGAAAAAAATGAACAACTCCGTGCGAAAGTGATCAAAGCACTGATTTACCCAGCGATGGTAGTGCTAGTAGCGTTAGGCGTGTCGTTTATCATGCTCACCAAAGTCATTCCCGAGTTTGAAAAAATGTTTGTTGGTTTTGGTGCTGACTTACCTTGGTTTACCAGGCAAGTGTTAGATCTTTCCGCCTGGACACAAAACTGGAGTCCGTTTATCGCACTAGGCTCCATTAGTTTATTCATTTCGGCTAGAATCCTCTCTAAGCGTTCAGATTCTTTTCGCTTAATGCTCAACCGCTCTGTGCTTAAATTTCCTGTCCTTGGGCCTGTATTATCAAAAGCCGCTATCGCCAAATTTAGTCGAACACTCGCCACAAGCTTTACAGCGGGTATTCCAATTCTAACCAGTTTAAAAACCACATCAAAAACCTCAGGAAACTTACACTATCAACTCGCCATAGAAGAAGTTTACCGTGATACCGCCGCAGGTATGCCAATGTATGTTGCCATGCGTAACTGTAATGTGTTCCCTGAATTAGTGTTACAAATGGTCATGATCGGTGAAGAGTCTGGTCGACTTGACGATATGCTCAATAAAGTTGCAACGATCTACGAGTTTGAAGTCGACAACACCGTCGACAACCTTAGTAAAATTCTAGAGCCACTAATTATCGTATTTTTAGGTATCGTTGTTGGCGGATTAGTGACAGCAATGTACTTGCCAATCTTTAACTTAATGAGTGTATTGGGCTAGAATGAGCTGTTAACTCCTTTAAAACAGCATCTTGCTGATTTCACTCATCGCTCAAGAGACAAATATGGAAGTATTCCAGTACTACCCTTGGCTATTCGTTGTGTTTGCCACCATCTTCGGTCTGATCGTGGGTAGCTTCCTCAATGTGGTTATTTATCGACTACCTAAAATCATGGAACTAGAATGGCGACGCGAATGTGCCGAGTCATTTCCTGAATACAAAATAGAACCTCCTAAAGAAGTGCTGACCTTGAGCGTCCCACGCTCCTCCTGCCAGAAATGCGCAACACCGATACGTATTCGCGACAACATTCCTGTGATTAGCTGGCTGCTTTTAAAAGGCAAATGTCACAACTGTCAGGCAACCATTAGTGCACGCTATCCACTGATTGAACTGCTCACCGCGTTCTGTTCAGGCTTTATAGCTTATTACTTTGGTTTTAGTTACTTTACCGTTGCCCTACTCTTTTTTACTTTTATCTTAATCGCCGCAACATTTATCGATCTCGATACTATGTTGTTACCTGACCAATTAACATTACCATTAACTTGGGCTGGCATTGCCTTAGCATTAGTCGAAATAAGTCCTGTTACTCTACAAGATTCTGTCATTGGTGCTATTGCTGGTTACCTATGTCTCTGGTCCGTTTACTGGGGCTTTAAGCTACTTACTGGTAAAGAAGGAATGGGATATGGTGATTTTAAACTACTAGCAGCACTAGGGGCTTGGCTAGGTTGGCAGTCACTGCCGATGATCATTCTACTTTCTTCTGTGGTTGGCATCGTATTTGGCATCATTCAACTACGCTTGCAAAAGCAGGGAATTGAAAAAGCTTTCCCTTTCGGTCCTTACTTAGCAATTGCTGGTTGGATAAGCTTAATTTGGGGCGAGCAGATTTTAAACTGGTACTTTACTTCAGTTCTAGGAGTGTAAATGGCTTTGGTTATTGGTTTAACAGGTGGTATCGCTAGTGGAAAAACAACCGTCGCGAATCTGTTCAAACAACAATTTAAAATCGATATCGTCGATGCCGACATTGTAGCAAGAGAAGTTGTCGAGCCAGGTACTCCCGGCCTAAACGCGATTATTGAACACTTTGGTCACGATATCGTTCGTGAAGACCAAACTTTAGATCGCGCAAAGCTGAGAGAAAAAATCTTTTCGAATTCAGATGAAAAAGCATGGCTCAACGCACTGTTGCACCCGATAATTCGTGAAAAGATGATCGAAGATTTGCAGCAAGTCACTTCAGAGTATGCGTTACTTGTGGTGCCGTTGCTCGTAGAAAACAAGCTAGATAGTTTGTGTGATCGCGTTCTTGTCGTCGATGTTGAACCGAATACACAGATATCTCGCACGATGAAACGAGACAATGTGAGTGAAGATCAAGTTCGCGCCATCCTTGCCTCTCAAGCATCAAGAGAGCAAAGGCTCGCGCTTGCAGACGATGTGGTTAAGAATAATCCAAGTGACCCTGATCTTTTGCTTCAAATCACAGATTTGCACGAAAAGTACCTAGCCATGTGTAAGAAAAATCTGCGAAAATAGGAACGAAACTCACAAAGGCTTATGTCGATGACCACGCACAAATTTGAACATCCGTTAAATGAGAAAACTCGTATTTATCTAAGAGTGGAGTCTCTGCTGCGTCAGGCTCACTTGGCCTCTGGGTTTAGCGAAAATCACCAGTACCAACTGTTTTTCCGTGCGTTATTCGATATGGTTGAGATCTTCGAACAGATCCAGCTGAAAAGTGAACTGGCCAAAGATTTAGAGAAGCAACGGCTGTCGTACCGCCATTGGCTCAATGTTGATGGCGTCGATCAAGACGCATTAAATACCCTACTACAAGAGATAGATGTCGTTCATAGCCAACTGATGGGTGCAGAGCGTTTTGGTCAAGCACTAAAAGAAGATCGCTTCTTAAGCTCTATCCGCCAACGCTTTAATCTACCGGGTGGTTCATGCTGTTTTGATCTGCCAGCATTACACTACTGGCTTCATCTACCTATTGAACGTAAAAAGCGTGATGCACAACAGTGGCAAGCAAGCTTAAAGCCCTTATCTGATGCGCTTTCGTTATGGTTAAAGCTCACTAGAGAGACCGGACATTTCAAAGCTCAAATCGGTCGTGCAGGTTTCTTCCAAAGTGACGCTGATGAAGCCAACATTCTAAGACTTCACATCCCAATGGAATATGGCGTTTATCCTATGATTTCAGGTCATAAAAATCGCTTTGCGATCAAGTTTATGTCGTTTGAAAACGGCCAAGCGTGCACACAAGATATTGAGTTTGAACTTGCTGTGTGCAGCTAAGACGACACTACGCCTCGCCTCCATAATCTAAAATTCAACGCTTTATTGCGCTTATATTTGATAAAATTTCGTAGCAGCAATAGCGCGTTGAATAAGCCATCTTTAATTCGTTTAGGTATACTACCCTTTAACACCAATTAGTAATGGGACGCTCAACTATGTCTAAAGTTACCATCGTTCAATGTCCACAATGTGGCGCCGACGTAGAATGGGGAGAACAAAGTCCTCATCGCCCTTTCTGCAGTAAACAATGCCAAATGATTGATTTTGGTGAATGGGCAGATGAAGAAAACACCATCCCAGGCGCACCCGATATGTCCGATAGTGATGGCTGGTCTGAAGACCAGTATTAAATTGAGACCTAGGGTAAAGGAATACCCTAGGTTACTTCTTGGGGAATCTGAATCACGCTCCTTCGTCGCTGTCCAGAATGACGAATTTTAACCACGGTACTCTGTAATCTTTGACCATCATTTCCCGTCATTCAGAGAAGCCATAGCGAAATCAGGAGTCTATTCACAGCAAGGATGAAGCTAACAACTTAAACACTTGCATGCTCGACTAGTAGATTCTGAATCACGCTCCTTCGTCGCTGTCCAGAATGACGAATTTTAACCACGGTACTCTATAATCTTTGACCATCATTTCCTGTCATTCCGAGGAGCCATAGCGGCATCAGGAATCTACTCATAGCAAGGATGAAGCTAACAACTTAAACACTTACATTCTCAACTAGTAGATTCTGAATCACGGTCCTTCGTCGCTATCCAGAATGACGAATTTTAACCACAGTACCCAGTAATATTTGATCATCATTTCCCGTCATTCCGAGGAGCCATAGCGACATCAGGAATCTATTCACAGCAAGGCAGAGGCGTGGAGTGTACATCAGTGCATGAGCATCGACAGTTCAGGTCGGGTGAAAAGAAACGAGCAAGCTAATTACACAAATAAAAAAACGGAGCCCTAAAAGGACTCCGTTTAAGATGAGAACGCTAGTTATAGCATTACTTCTTAGCAAGTTTCTCTTTGATACGAGCAGACTTACCAGAACGCTCACGTAGGTAGTACAACTTGGCACGACGTACTGCACCACGGCGTTTAACTTCGATGCTATCAACGATTGGAGAGTGTGTTTGGAACGTACGCTCAACACCTTCACCGTTAGAGATCTTACGTACAGTGAAAGCAGAGTGTAGACCACGGTTACGGATTGCGATTACAACGCCTTCAAAAGCCTGTAGACGCTCACGGTCACCTTCTTTTACCTTAACTTGAACTACAACAGTGTCACCTGGTGCAAATTTAGGT
>NZ_WXWS01000247.1:0-7048 GCF_009904715.1 Vibrio sp. V42_P2S4T144
GATAGGAGCTGTTTGATTGTCAAAGGTGCATCAGAGACTTCCAACCTTTGTGCAGCGGTAAGACCTTGTTTATCCTGATAGCACAAATTATGCCAAGCTCTGAATATATCTAAAAGAGGTAAAATACCAGCAGGTCGTAATTTGCGACGTGGCTCGTTAATGAAGCTTTCGAAAAGAATCTGAAAGCGGTTTTGATAAAACTTCACATGACGAGTTGTCGCAACGTTAAACCATTTTTCAGGCTCATTTTGATCGCCAGCGAGGTAGCAAATGCCTTTGTGGTTTTCGTTTTGACTAGAGATTGCCCAGCGATCGCGCCACCAACTCATATAGGCGATATCGACTTTGCCAAAGGGAGTACTCATGTCCCAACTAGCGTCCTCTTCTACGTACATCAAGTCGACACTTTTCTCTTTAATACGAGGTAAACAAACGCTCAGTGCAGCTGAACGTAGTAGGGGATCTTGAGGCATGTATAGAGATACACGTTTGTTTGGGCAGCACATATCAAGTACGTGTAAATAGTGTGCATACGAGGTGTATGGCGGACGGACTAATGCCCCTTTTGAAGGGTAATGAAATACAGATAGATTACCAAGAGGGTCTTCTACGTTACCGCGAGCCAAAATTGTTTGGTATTTTTGGTCAATTCGCTCTCTCAGGTGATGAGAAGGTTCCGCAAGCGGCTCACTTGCTTCCGCTACGTACTCCTGGGAAACAAAACGAGACACCTCATCGTAAGGGTTATGATCGAGAGTTGCGATTGGCTCTTCATCAGCGGAATAATTGACGTGCTGGCAAAGAATATAGCCAGAATGCGCTTCGCCAGAAACAATCCAATACACACCATTATTGCTGTTCGGTTGCAATGCAATATAGTTTGAGGCCAATTCATAATGCGTTGCGTGGTTTACCCAGCGCGCATCAATGGTTGCCAGCTTGCGGCGGCAGCGGCTAGCTATATGGTCAACATGATCGTAAAAGGTTTTTGGGTTAATACTAAGCTTGCGGCAGATTTCTCGTACGGAATATCCCGTAAACAATAAACCCATCAAGTTCTCTTGAAATTGAAGCTTCTTGTTGGCACCAGACCACTTGTCGACAAAGGTACTTTGACACACTTTACAGCGGTAACGTTGGCGATCGCCACTGTAACCGAAAGCGTGATAGAGGTGTTTGTGAGTGTGGACAGAAAGTCCAAAGTTGTCGCAATCATCATTACGGCAAGCAGGCAACCCGTCACTGTGGACGTGCCGCAGGCGATGAAGTTCGTTCATGACATCGCGATTATTAAGTAAGGGGGGGAAAGCTCCACATTCACGGCATACCATCGCCGGACGCTTAGGGTTCGCATGTTGCAGAACGTAACGCTTTGCATCACTCAATCCAAAGTTGTCACACGCCAATGTTTTACAAAAGTTGAGTTGTAACCCATCTGCGTCTTTTGGCAGTTCGCCGTTAGACACAATCGCCCCCTCGGGATAATTCGGGCAGCCAGCATAACTCTGGCTGCAAATTATTACTTACTATTTGTTCTTAGATGTTGATTGCAGTTTCTAGTGCAACTTTCATCATGTCGTTGAACGACTTCTGACGCTCTTCTGAGCTTAGTTTTTCACCACGGATGATGTGGTCAGAAACTGTCAGGATAGTCAGTGCTTTCGCGCCTAGGTCAGCTGCTACGCCGTAGATACCAGCCGCTTCCATGTCTACACCTAGGATGCCTAGTTTTTCCATCTTCTCGAAGATGTCTGCTTCTGGTGTGTAGAACAGGTCAGCAGAGAATACGTTACCTACTTTTACAGGCACTTCCTGAGCGCGCGCTTGGTTAACGGCTTCTTCTAGAAGACCGTAATCAGCGATTGCTGCGAAATCGTGGTTGTTGAAACGGATACGGTTAACTTTAGAGTCTGTAGAAGCACCCATACCGATAACAACGTCCATTAGTTTCACGTCGTCACGTACTGCACCACAGCTACCCACACGGATAACGTTTTTCACGCCGTATTCAGCGATTAGCTCGTGTACGTAGATACAGCAAGACGGGATACCCATGCCGTGGCCCATTACAGAAACTTTTTTGCCTTTGTAAGTGCCAGTAAAGCCGAACATGTTGCGAACGTCACAAACTTGTTTCACATCTTCTAGGAACGTTTCAGCGATGTATTTAGCGCGCAACGGGTCGCCTGGCATTAGAACTGTTTCAGCGAAATCACCTGGTTGTGCGTTAATGTGTGGGGTTGCCATAAGTGCTCTCCAAAGTTTTGTTTTGATAAAACGCCTCTATTATAGAGCGCTATTACCAATTCTGTTGAACTTGTTCGTTTTCGTTGAGGCAATAATATCGGGACGTACAGTAGCCCCTTGAGAGCTTAGTCACAAAAACCACGCATTTAGAAACTGCAACTCCTATTGATAACTAAATCTGTTGAAATCAAAAGAGCAATCGATTTGCTTTTGAGCAGTTTGTCGATTGCGCGCACAAATTCTTTGTTTTTGGGCCAAGCTTTTTTCTGAAAGCTGGTTGATCGAAATACTTTCGAGTGAAGTAAAACGATTAAATTGTACAACTTATTTTCTTGTACAATCTGGAAAGGCTTGCTATAAGTTATACAACAAAACTTTTTGTATAGGGATGCGTCATCATGGAATCTTCGATCAAAGTAGGTATCAGTTCGTGTGTTTTGGGTGAACGAGTGCGTTTTGACTCTGGTCATAAGGTGAGCAACTTTGTGACTAAAGAGCTTAGCCCGTATTTTGACTTTGTTTCGGTATGCCCTGAAGTCGGCGTAGGTATGCCAGTACCCCGTCCAACCATTCGTCTTGTTTCTAATGAAGAGCGTGTTGCATTGGTTGAAACCAAAAATCCAGAAAATGATCATACCGACAATATGCTCACTTACTCGGCCAATAAAGTAGATGAACTTCAAAGCGAGCAGCTTTGTGGTTACATCGTTTGTGCTAAGTCACCAACTTGTGGCATGGAGCGAGTCAAGGTTTACAGCAAGAACAGTGCTGCGAAAGAAGGTGTTGGCTTGTATACACAAACATTGATGCAAAAAATGCCTTGGTTGCCTGTTGAAGAGGATGGCAGACTTAACGACCCTGTATTGAAAGAAAATTTTATCACTCGAGTATTTTGTCTAAATGACTTTTACGACTCGATGGATGGTGAGCCTACTCGTGGCAAAATCATCGACTTTCATTCGCGCTACAAACTGACGTTAATGGCACACCACCCAGAGTCATACCGCTCCCTTGGCCGCTTAGTCGCTGATGTCGCTAATTATGAAATTGAAGACTTTTACCAAGAGTATCGTTTAGGACTTATGAAGGCGTTAACGAATCGGGCTAGCCGCAAAAATAACACAAATGTGTTGATGCATTTACAAGGATACTTCAAACGCTCACTAACTAAAGAAGAAAAAGAAGAGTTAGCGACAGTGATTCACGACTACCGTATCGGAATGCTGCCTCTGTTAGCACCACTTACATTGATTAAGCATTACTTAAATACTTACCCAGACGAGTATTTAGCAAAACAGAAGTTTTTAGAACCGTATCCGCAGGAGATGAGATTACGCTATGGTTTGTAGTTCAGAAGAAAAACTATACGCGATCCGAGATGTCGCAGAAATCACGGGTGTAAAACCAGTTACGCTGAGAGCTTGGCAACGAAGATACAACTTGATCCAACCTCAGCGAACTGAAAAAGGACACAGACTCTATCGCCAGCAAGATCTCGATACGATTCGCGAAGTCCAGAGTTGGCTCGCGAAGGGGATTTCGATTGGTAAAGTGAAGGGGCTGCTAGGAAAAAGCGCCGATGTCGAAGTCAAAAACGAGGTTCGCACACTCGAAGAAGTTGAAAACATGCTGCTTGCGCTGTCTACCCTGAATCGAGGAAAAGCAGAGAGTTTACTTGCCTCTGTTCTTAAAGAGTACCCACTAAAACTCGTTATCGATCAGTTTATTAGCCCAGTATTTGATGCGCTAGATATGGTAAAAGGATCGTTGCGATCCTTGCAGGTGGGGTTATTTCAGACTTGTTTAATCACTCGACTTGCCCTTGTAATCGATTCTGAAAACAAAGCCGCTTCCAAAGGAAAGTGTCTGCTCATTAGCTTTGAACAAAACAGAGAATCTGAGAGTTGGATTCAAGCAGCGAAGCTTTGTGAACAAGGGTATCACACGACTTTGATCGATAAGGTTGATGATGTTTCTGGTCTACTAGATCATGAGGTCATTGAAAATGGTTCGTTTATCTACCTTTTCTCCAATAAAGCACTAGCTGCTAAACAAGTAGCGTCCATCAAAATGCTTCACGCACAGCTAGGTGATCGGATGGGGTGCTCTGAAGTGATAGAGAAATTACACCTAACTTAGTAGACAAAAGATAGGAGCTACCATGATTTTAGTATGGTTTCGACGTGACTTGCGTACGTTAGACCACACGGCACTCAAAGCGGCATTGGATTCAGGGCAGCCTGTCGTCGCTTGCTTTATCGCGACGCCAGAGCAGTGGCGGGAGCATCACATGGCGCCGATGCAGGCAGACCTCATTGCTCGTCGCTTAGCTTGTCTTAACGAGGAGCTTGAAAGCCTTAATATTCCCTTTTTGTACAAAGAGGTACCGTCGTTTTCCGATTGTACAGATGTGATTAGTGGGTGGGCGGAAACACTTGAAGCCACGTCTGTCATGGCAAACATTCACTATGAGGTGAACGAACGAGAGCTCGATACACAAGTAAGTGAAGCGTTAGCTTCTCACGATATCGAATTTGAACTGTTTCATGACAAATGTGTGCACGCGCCAACGACGGTTCTTAATAAGCAAGGCGAATATTTTAAGGTATTTACGCCATTCAAGCGTGCTTGGTTAACGCAGTTCCATATGCCGACGGTAGTAAAACCTCACGAGCAAGCGCTACTCAATAAAAAGGTACTCGAACAATTAGAGTCGGCTCGATTTAATTCAAGCTTCACATTTAGCTATCCTCGAGAATCCAGTGAAGACTGGCTGGCTTCGACTAATGATATTTTGAAGCAGCTTAGGGAATTTGCACGGGAGCGCAGTGACGCGTATCAAAGCGAGCGAGACTTTCCAGCTATTGATGGCACTAGCCAACTGTCTCCATACCTTGCGATTGGCGCGCTATCACCAAGGCAGTGTATTGCTCGTTTGTATGCTGAAAATCAACAAAATGACCTTACAGAAGGGAAAGCAACTTGGTTAAGTGAGATCATTTGGCGTGAGTTTTATCAGCACCTATTGGTTTTCGAACCAAAACTCGTCAAAGGCAAAGGATTTATCGATTGGGAGGATAAAATCCAGTGGTCCTATGATGAGAAGGCCTTTGAGCGATGGAAGACAGGAACAACAGGATACCCAGTCGTTGATGCAGCAATGCGTCAGCTCAATCAAACAGGTTGGATGCACAATCGATTACGTATGATTGTCGCGAGCTTTCTTACCAAGGACTTACATATTGATTGGCGATGGGGAGAAGCGTACTTCATGAGTAAGCTGGTGGACGGCGATTTTGCAGCGAACAATGGTGGCTGGCAATGGTCTGCTTCTACGGGCTGTGACGGGCAGCCATACTTTCGTATTTTCAACCCGATAAGCCAAGGCGAAAAGTTCGATGCTAATGGTGAATTTGTGCGCCACTGGGTACCAGAAATCAAAAGTGTACCGAACAAATACATCCATAAACCTTGGACTTGGGAGGGCTTTTCTTTACTGGAATATCACAAGCCGATGGTTGATCACAAGACAGAAAGAGAGATAACCTTACAGCTCTTTAAAAGTGCCAAGGAATAGAGTGAAATGCTTAGCAAAAAGCGATCAATGAGTTTCGCAAAACGTACCCTGCTATCTGTGTCGTTATCTTTAGTGAGTGGTCTATCATTCGCTAAGATGTACGAATTACCAGAGGATGGAAGCCGTTTAATTGGTCGCCTTGAAAACCACGTCGTGCAAGAAGGCGAAACCATGGCAAATATCGCTAAGCTCTACGATGTGGGTATGCTAGGTTTAATGGCCGCAAACAAAGGCGTGGATCCCTTCTTACCAGAAGAGGGGCATGTTCTTACTATTCCGACACAGCTAATCCTCCCAGACGTACCTTATAAAGGTATCGTTATTAATCTAGCCGAGCTGCGCTTATATTACTTTCCGAAAGGAGAGAATATTGTCCATGTATTTCCTGTCGGAATTGGCCGAATAGGGCGCGATACCCCAGTAATGACAACGCGTATCAGCCAAAAACGACCGAACCCTACATGGACTCCTCCAGCCTCTATTCGTGCCGAGTACAAAGCAAAGGGCATTGACCTACCAGCCGTTGTTCCTGCGGGGCCTGATAATCCACTTGGTATGTTTGCATTGCGTTTAGCTTACGGGAATGGCGAATACCTAATTCATGGTACCAACAAGGACTTTGGGATTGGTATGCGAGTCAGCGCGGGTTGTATTCGTATGGACCCAAGTGACATTGAGTGGTTATTTGACAAGGTTCGTAACGGCGAAGACGTTAACATCATTAACCAGCCTATCAAAATGACACTTGAGCCTGACAGAAGTGTGTTCTTAGAAGCACATGAGCCTTTGACTCGTAGTAATGGCGAGAAAGATGAACTGAAAGTGCCGAAAGAGTTAAAGTGGTGGTTGGATGAATTCGGTATGAAAAACGTGAAGGCTAAAGCAGCAATCGCTGCACAGAATGGGGTTCCTATCGAAATAACCGCGCCTTAACGGGCGTTAAGACGCGGTATCAAATCTTACTTAGTGTAAGACTGAGCGATGTTATCGATACGCTCGTTAGCACGCTCAGCTTCTTCTTGAGCAGCCATTGCTGCTGCGCCTGATTTTTGAACGTCAGATTGAAGAGCTTGTACGTCTTGGCTTAGTTGGCTAACTTGGTTGCTTAGTTCGTCTAATTTTGCTGCATTTGCTGTAGCTGCGTCATCAGAAGAAGCACAACCGGCTAGTAGAAGTACTGAAGTTGCTGCAGCTGCGATCAACGTTTTGTTCATATAAGAACTC
>NZ_WXWS01000368.1:0-7016 GCF_009904715.1 Vibrio sp. V42_P2S4T144
GATTTAACAGTTGTTCTGCAGCTTGAACGGAAAATTGATAAAAAGGCTCCGCCACTAAGCCAATGATTAGCGTCAACGTTGTCAATACAATAATTGGAACGCAGTACAACCAATGTACTTTGGCCTGCAGAGTCTGTTCTGGCTTCTCTCTAAATGGCTTTTTCCAAAATGCCTCACTCCAAATTTTCGTCATCGAGTAGACGGTAAGCAACCCCACCAATAACGCGGTACCTGCTAACCAGTAATATTCAGCCTGTATGCTCGACTTGATGACCAATAGCTTTCCCCAGAAACCCGATAGCGGTGGAAAACCGGCCAGAGAAAACGCAGGGACAAGAAACAAGAACGCCAACCAAGGCATAGCTTTGTATACCCCACCCAAATGTTCAAGTTGACTAGAGCCATATTTGCGCTCGATGAATCCACCTATTAAGAACAAATTCGCTTTTACAATGATGTGATGAACAATGTAGAAAATGGCACCGGCTAAAGCTAAGGGAGTGTAAATAGCCAACCCCATGATCATATAGCCTATTTGGCTAATAATATGAAAAGAAAGAATTTTCTTAATGTCGAATTGGCTAGCCGCTCCTAAAACGCCCGTTAACATGGTTAGCCCTGCGACCCAAATTAACGTCGGTTGCCAACCACTCTCGGCGAGCGGAAATACCAAGGTAAAGACTCTTATCAACGCGTATACACCGACTTTAGTAAGCAACGCGGCAAACAGTGCCACCACACCGCTTGGTAACGTGTGATAAGAAGCTGGCAACCAAGCAAATAAAGGAAAGAGTGCCGCTTTAATAGAAAAGGCAAACAAAAATAGCGCGGACAGCATCATGTTGATGCTCAATTCATTTTCCCCTACTTTGGTGTAGAGATCGGCCAAGTTCAAGGTGCCCGTTGCTCCATACAATAAACCGATAGCAAGCAAAAATACCAGCGTCGAAATCAGGTTCAACATCACGTACTTTACTGCACCATCAACTTGAGTTTTCGTTGCATCTAACACCATTAAACCAAATGATGAAATGAGCATGACCTCAAACCAAACATACAGATTAAAAATATCTCCAGTCAGGAAAGCACCATAAACGCCAGCAAGCAACACGTGCATTAACGCATGGTAATTGCTATAGGAGGGCTTTCGGTGAAGGTCCGCCATCGCGTAGAAAACACATATCGCACCAATCACCGCCGTTATCATCACCATAGCAACGCTGAGGTAATCTGCGACAAACACGATACCAAATGGCGCACTCCACTGACCAAAAGCAACGGCTTGAATACCATTACTTATGATGTTTTCTGTGAGAAAGCCCGCAACGAAAAGGTTCGAAATCGCACTTACACCGCTCAACCACTCAACACTTTTTGTTGAGCGACGGACGAAGAAGATAGTCAACGCCGTACTCAGCGAGAGAACAACCGGTAACGTAAGCAAAATCGAACTCATTGACCCTCCTCAGAACGTTGCATTTCATCGACGTTTGCAGTTCCAGTGTCTTTATAAGCTCGATAGAACAGCATTAAAGCAAAAATAAGTAGTCCAAAACCGATGACTATCGCAGTTAAGATAAGCGCTTGAGGTAAAGGATTTGCCGCGCTATCTGGTGGTAAAAGAGCATTATCGCCAATCAATGGCGGCTCTCCGGGCGTCAGCCTTCCAGCGGTAAAAATAGCAAGGTTAACCGCACTACTGAGTAACATGATGCCGAACAAAAGGCGCGAGATATGCTTTTCAAGCATTAAATAAACACCTGCTGCGACAAATACTCCAACGACAACACTCCAGACTATTTCCATCACTCTAGCTCCTCATTAATACGAAGCAGCATACCCATCACGCCACCTATAACGGCAAGGTAAACACCAACATCAAAAACCAATGGCGTCCCTAGTGGTATCACGTCTTTCCACCACAGTCCGGTCAAAAACGGTTTATCAAACGCAAAGCTCAAAGCACCAGAAACTAAGCTCAATGCGATGCCAGATAACGCAATGAGAAACGGTTTGAAATACAACCTAGAACGAACGTATTTCGGTGATTCCGCGAACATGAGAAGTGATAAACCAATAACGGCAATCAACGCACCAATAAAGCCACCACCCGGTTCGTTATGACCACGTAACAACAGATACACTGAAAATACGAGCATGAGTGCCGAAACAATGTGTGCCGTGGTTGCAAAAATTAATGATTGGATACGATTTTGCTTTTTCGCTCTTGTCTTAAGCAAACTCACTGCAGCAATCCCTGCAATAACAACGACAACAACTTCTCCCAATGTATCAAATGCGCGAAAGTCGACCAGAATAACGTTAACAATGTTTCGCCCATGTCCACCCGGGACACTGTTTTCTGCAAAGAAATCTGACACCGAAGAGTCCATCGGCTGAGACGTGATTCCTAACAAAAGTAAAGTAACCGAAACACCTATCACACCTGCTATGCAAATATTCGCTACTTTACGTTTTATTGAATGCTTAGGCACGGTGGTTAGACGTGGCATATGACGCATTAACAATGCAAGAAAGACCACCATTAATGTTTCCACTAACAGTAAAGTCTTCGCAACGTCCGGGGCGCTATAAATCATAAAAACAAGCGTGGTCATGAAGCCAATCATACCAAGCGCAGAAATCGCAAGAAGTCTTGCGTGGGACAACGTACATACGAGCGCAGCACCAATCAACAATAAGGCAATACCAATCTCATAGAAAGTGACACTTGAAAGTTCGCCAACCAAAGGCAGAGGAATAAGCGCTACCTGACTCAGTAACGCAACGGCAAGTACCGTGAAAAATAATAGGACATAGCGACTCAATTTCTTTTGCTGTAACCGCGCCGTTTGCCACTTCGCCACTGTCATCATGCCATCTAATAGTCGTTCAAAAATATTCTCCGCTTTGGGGACGAATAGATGTAGCCGCTGAAAAAATGCAGACACAGTAGGATAAACACGGTACACCACATACCCCAACGCTAGCGTAATAACGCTTAACACTAACGGTACATTCACGCCATGCCATAGTGATGTCTCTTTAAGAGTTGCTGTGGGCAGAATGTCAGCAGAGCCCGGAAAAATAATATTGCGATCTAACCAATTCAAACCGAATAACGGAACTAGGAGGCTGCCAACTGCCAAGAGCAAAGGCGAGATCCACATGGCTTTTTTTGTCTCAACTGGCTTAGTTTCAATCGGCACGAGATCACGGCGAGCAAAGAATGGTCTCGCAATAAGCATAATGGTTAGCGCGACCATCAGTATATTCACGATTAAAAGTACAAAGGCGATCCAGTTATTGAGCTCTACTGCGGACTTGTACATGTATTCTTTGCTCAAAAAGCCTAACAACGGCGGGAACCCCGCTTTAGACAATGCAGCCAAACTCCCCGCAACCATGCTGATGACGAGAACTGACTTCAGGCCGTACAATTGATCAATATCTCGTGTTCCTGTCGCTTTGTCGATATTACCCACCACCATAAACAGCGCAGCTTTATAGAAAGAGTGAGCGAGAATAAACATCAATACTGCACTAACGGCCAAATCTGTGCCCATACCTAGTAATAATGTTAATTTACCCAAAGCAACATTCGTGCTGTAGGCTAGCATCAGCTTCAAGTCAGTTTGTTTTAATGCGACAAATGTGCACCAAATGGCCGTGATACTCCCAGTGATGACTAAAGCATAAAACCAGATCTCGCTGTGGGCATAAACTGGCGATAAACGTGCTAATAGGTAAATGCCTGCCTTTACCATTGTTGCCGAGTGTAAATACGCACTGACCGGAGTGGGAGCTGCCATCGCGTTAGGTAGCCAAAAATGAAACGGGAATTGCGCAGATTTAGTAAATGCACCGAGTAGTATGAGCACTAGAGATGGGATAAACCATTCATGCTGCGCAATAGTGTCTGCCTGCTCGATAATGGTATTTAGCTCATAACTCCCTGCCATTGCTCCCAGCAAGATAAGACCAGCTAGCAACGCTAGTCCACCAGCACCAGTAACAATCAGCGACTGCAAGGCGTTTTTCCGAGACGTTTTATTTTCGTGATTAAACCCGATCAGTAAATAAGAAGTGATGGTGGTGAGTTCCCAGAAAACAAATAACAACAGAATGTTATCGCTCATCACAATCCCTAGCATGGCAAGCATGAATAGGGTTAGATACAAATGAAAGGAAAACCGGCTATCACTTTCTCGTAAATAAGCCAAAGCGTAGATTTGAATCAGTGCGCCAATCCCACTGATCAGTCCCGCAAAAAGAAATGAAAGACCATCTAATCTAAAGCTAAGGTTGATATCGAGGCTTGGTATCCATTCCGCATTCCAGCTCACGCCTGCAGGAGTATAGATATAGAAGAGAAAAGAGAAGATTAAAACTGGCAGCGCAGGGAAAATCAGTAAGACCAACTGATTATCTAGGTTTTTCGGCAGGTTTTCTTTACCCGTTATGTTATTCAACATCGCAGCCCATTCGTTATTATAAGAAGGTACGCCCTATTCGGCGCAAATGACAAACTCCACTGTATTGTTTTAACCCAAGCGCTTCAAAAACGATCATGAAACCAAGGGAAAAGTAGCAAACAGTAATCACTGAGTGCTACTTAGAGGAACGCCGATACAAACCGCTATTTGCTGTCTGCTACGGCATAAGAACGTAGGTCACTACTTACGTGTTCTTGGCTGAATGTATATGGATTATCGTCATCAGCTAACTCGAATGCATCGTAGGTGCAGTCACCGATATCATTTCTCGGACAAACATAAACATTCGAACGTTCTATCATTTCTGTGTGGCATTTCGGGCATAGGTTTTTCATGTCACTCTCCTCTGATAACTTATTGATACATTGATAATTCCATGTTCTAGAGATCCATCTCCCTCCTTTACCTAAAACATCACTTAAACCCAACTTTGTTACACCCCAATTACTGAATCGGTGAGACAAAGCCATCGGGCTTAAGAGCGACCAAACTACAGTTAATCGATTGCAAAATATTTTCAGCCGTATTACCAATGACATAGCCAGATATACCAGTTCTCGCTAAGGTTCCCATTACCAGCACGTCTACCTCAATACTCTCTACGTAATCTGGAATCTTTTCGTCGGGTTTTCCATGCAGGTGGTGAATCACAATTTCACCTGTAATCCCAGACTCCTCCAACAGCTGTTGCAGAGCTTGTTTATGATCGGCTTTTGCTTTGTCGAGTTCATGTTTCAACTCAGCATCATCGACTTGAATCCAAGCGTTACCATTAAGGTAGTTTTCTAAGTAATACTCCCAGCAAGAAATCACGTGTAAACGACTATCGCAGGTGTCGGCTATCGAACGCGATAATTCGAGTAAACGCACGGCTAATGAGTGCTGTTCATCGCTTGCCGTTAATGGGTCGATAGCCACAGCAACACGGCGCTTATCTCTTGGCTTATCAATTGGTCGGTGCAACCAAAGCGGACAAGGGCATTTTCGTAACAGAGTCATATCAATAGCTTTGAAACCCTCAGCACCTTCACCGAGCGGTTCAGCTTCTTTGATGATGAGATCTTTGTTATCAGCTAATGCTTCTTGAATAATACAGACAGCGGGCTTTTCACTGCTTTTCACAGTAAGAGGAAATGCGAGATCCTCTTCAGAGAGTCCCAGCTTCTGTCTGTATTCGTGAATACTTTGTTTGAGGGAGTCTTGCAGCGATTGCTCATAACTTTGCTGATACTGGATCATGTCTGTTGGGAAATCAGGACACGCTATTAGCCCTGAGACAGGCACTTTGTTGCTAGATGCAATCCTCATCGCTTGTTCGAGGGCGTCACTATGGCCTGGCAATCCTTGTGTTGCAAAAAGTATGTTTGCGAATCGTTTCATACACACCTCCTTGTTTGGTTAAATATTAACCATCCACAAAGTATAATACCTAACGGATAATTGTAACGGCTTGTGACGTTGATGAAATCAATTCTCATTAAGAGACGGATATTGCTTCATTTTGTTTTACGTCACACTCTCCTTTCTTCACAACTATCGCCTTCGACCTAAATAAATTCCGCTACCTAAAATTGAGACCAAATAAAAACCCAAATTACTCAAAGTTTTTTCTCACCTTGAGTAACTTGGGTATAAGCAATAACACACTTAGTGTCCGGATTTAAATGGATGACCTAAATTTTCACGCAACTTAGTTTAAAGATGCCATCTCAATCACGAATCGATATGCAAAGTTTTACGGCTTTAGTGACCTAAAATCGCCGTAACTCAATGTTAAGGTTGTTGTTTTGTCGGTGCCAAAGCAATTTCACGAACACATACACCTTGCGGTTGCTGATAAGCAAACAGCACTGCTCGTGCAATGTCGTCTGCTGCCAACACGCCGCCCATATCCACCTTCCAGGCGTCATAACCATCTTTAATATCTTGAGACGTTGTATGTGAAAGTAATTCCGTTTCCACTGCACCAGGTGCAATCGTCGTAACGCGAACATTCGATGACGCAACTTCTTCACGTACGTTTTCAGAAATAGCATGAACCGCAAATTTGGTACCGCAATAAGCAGCATGATCAGGGAATGTTTTCTTGCCCGCGATAGAGCTGATGTTAATGATCGTACCACTGTTACGTGCTTTCATAGGTGCTAGGACGGACTGCATGCCATTGAGCAAACCAATTACGTTCACATCAAACATGCGCTTCCACTCCGATGCTTCCTGAGTATCTATCTGACCTAGAAGCATAACGCCTGCGTTATTTACAAGTGCATCTACCGGACCATACAACGCTTCAGCTTTCTCAATTGCAGCCTCAAAAGAAGCTTTGTCGGTCACATCTACCTTTTCACAAAGCGTATTTGGTAAGTTTAATGCTTCCAAACGTTCTACACGTCTTGCTAACAAAAGAAGAGCATGGCCCTGTTCACTGAAGTGACGTGCAATCGCTTCACCAATGCCTGAACTAGCGCCTGTAATAACAATTAACTTTTTCATTTTGAATCCTTAATCGAACGGTTTACA
>NZ_WXWS01000685.1:0-6981 GCF_009904715.1 Vibrio sp. V42_P2S4T144
AGTATGTACCAGAGGGTACTGAAATTGGTGAGCATGTAGACGTATTTCTGTACTTCGATTCAGAAAGCCAACTTGCTGCGACCATTGAAAGACCAATTGCCCAAGTGGGTGAATGGGGTTTAATGAAGATTGAGGGTGTGAATGCGACAGGTGCTTTTGTAAATTGGGGCATCAAAGAAAAGGACTTACTGATTCCTTTTAGTGAGCAACGCACTCGCTTCTCTGCCGGACAAACCATTTTAGTGTATGTTTATACCGACAAAGCGTCAGGTCGCATTGTTGGTACGACTAAGTTCAATAAATGGTTAGATAAAACTCCAGCGAATTATGAAGTTAACGAGCAAGTTGATTTGATCATCGCAGAGCGTAGTCAACTTGGTTATAAAGCTATCGTTAACGGTAAGCATTGGGGCATGATTTTCCCATCGGATGTTTTTGGTAAGCTTTACATCGGTAAAAAGCTGAAAGGCTTTATTAAGCACATTCGTGAAGATGGCAAAATCGACCTTGCTCTACAAAAAGTTGGTGTGGCGAAAATGGACGATCTTTCTAGTAAGATCCTTGACCTGCTAGAGAAGAAAGGCGGATTTTTGCCTTTGAATGACAAGTCGTCTCCTGAAGCGATTTTTGATGCTTTCCGCACAAGTAAAGGGACTTATAAAAAGACCATCGGTGGCTTATACAAGCAGGGTAAAATTGTCATTGAGAAAGACGGTATTCGTCTAGCGTAGTCCTAACTCACGTATAGCGGATCTGCAGCCAAAAAAACGGCCCAAACTTTTCCTTTTTTTGGGCCTAGGGGAAACGGCTCCGCAGAGCCTGCGCTAAACTTGTCCAACAATAATTTTGTTGGTGAACATAGAGAGAAATGCCACATCAAAGCATTACTTTGATACAACTAGTTTAGTACAGCGTATCCGGATCGCTAGCGAGCCCAGTTGCTTTCATACTTACGAATTAAAAAGCCATCGCAAATACGATGGCTTTTCATTTATTTATGATTCGCTACTTCTTTAAAATAAGTTCTTATCTCGTACTAATTCGCGAGGAAGACCATTCTTTATTCGGTTGCTTACCCACTTGCCAAGGCCAATAACTGCGCCTTGATAGGTGACAAGTACTTCGCCTTTACCTGTTTTCATTCCCTCAGGAATGGTTTGTGGGCGAACATCACGCCCCATGTACCATTCGCGCGCTTCTTCAATACTGAGTTCAATGGCGTTGCTTTCAGAACCTGTCGCCAGGGCAGTCGCGACTTGGTGTTGCCAACGGTAGCCATTTTTATGGGCTTCCGCGATCTTTATACCCATACGGGAGAAGCGTAATTCGCCGATCATCGGTTCTAAAGCATTAGGGAATAACCAGACATCTTTATCGCGAAGCCATACAGAACTGTCATTTGGAAGTTTAATACCTAACGCGCTTTGGAGTTGTTGAGCAATTTCTGTCGATTCTTTTTTTGAAGTTTTAGCAAAGGGGAATTTCCCCATGCGCTTTTTGACTTCTGGCGCCTCAACAGCAGCCAGTTTGCGAATTCTTGCAACAAAGAACCCTTCACAGTCGTAGACCTGCGGGAAAATATGCAAAAAGCCTTCTTCAGTTAGGGCTGCCTCTGCGTTTTCAAACAAGTTCTCAAGGCTTTCAAACTCTACAGCATCTCCAAAGGTTTCTTTCAAGTGATGACAAACTTGTTGGTTTTCTTCTGTACTGAGCGTACATGTTGAGTAAACCATCACACCACCGGGCTTTAATGCATGGAAGGCGCTTTCAATAAGATCTTTCTGTGTGTCAGCGATGTCGAGTACGGAAGCTTGCGTCCAGTTTTTCATCGCATCTTCGTCTTTGCGAACGGTGCCTTCTCCAGAGCAAGGCGCGTCGAGCAAAACCGCATCAAATTGTTCTGGTAGCCAACCGCCAAAAACGCGTCCATCGAAGTTACTTAGTGCGGCGTTACGTACCCCACAACGTTCCACATTAGCGTACAGTACTTTTACACGACTTGCGGCGTATTCATTGGCCACAAGTACACCTTCGTTGTTCATTAAAGCTGCAATTTGAGTGGTTTTTGAGCCTGGAGCGGCTGCGGTGTCTAACACGGTATCGTAAGATTCATCATTCATAAACAGAGCAGATACCGGCATCATAGAACTGGCTTCTTGAATGTAGAATAAGCCAGACATGTGTTCTGCTGTGTTGCCTAATGGTACAACTGACTCATCCGCTTCAATCCAAAAACCTGTGTCACACCAAGGCACGGGAGAAAGCTTCCAGCCTTTTGTTTCTGCTCGTTCTAAAAACGCTTCAACGCTGATCTTCAACGTATTAACTCGAATACTCTTGCGCAGTGGCTTTTGGCACGATGCGATAAAGTCTTCCATGTTGAGGTGAGCTGGAAGGATAGTTTGGATTTTTTCCAGAAACGCGTCTGGGATGTAAACATTAGGATGCAATGTGGGATCTCGTTTGCAGAATTTGTGGCAAATAATATACGAAAGCGAAGCAGAAACGAATAGTGACAAGGGCCGAGCAATAAAAAAGAGCAGCGATTGCTGCTCTTTTAAAGTGATCAAACTTCAATTGTACGTGAATTGAGCTTTATTCTACGGCTTAGGAATCGCTGTACGCCATTGAGTCCAACCTTCTTCAGCTTGTGAATACAAAAAGAAAGATTGCCCACTCTTTGCCGCTGGTGGAATAGTCGATTGCTCTGGCGTTGAAAACGCAATTCCTCCGCGAACTAAACTATCAAAGGTTCCCGCTTTGATGTTAGCGCCGGTAAGCCCGATGGAAACATCTACTCCTGAAACATTCCAGAACACACTGTTTTGACGAACGAGGTAAGCGTATTCAGGCTGTATTTTGATAGTTGTGACGATGCGATCAGCAAATTCTCCTAGGCTTACGTCGGTCACTTGGCCAACTTCCATCTGGCGGTAAAGAATAGGTGTACCGACTTGTACTGAGCCTCTTTGTTCACTTTGTAACGTAAACATGATTCCATGCACGCGTTCTGAACTATTTTCTAACTGAAAATCAAATTTGGCTTTACCTTTACCTGGTTCAACACTGATGGATTTCGACACCAACGCTCCGAGGTTTTTAACGCCACCTAAACCAATTTCTGGTTCAGTTAGCCAAAAATGTGAACCTTCAACCGCAATGTTTTCTACGTATTCAGGTAGGATCCTTGCAGTGACTTCAACCATGTTACGACGAAAATTCGGTACAACCAGAGTGATTTCACCAACTTTAACACCTTGATATTCAATCGGCATTCCTTTAGCAATCTCTTGCGAACCGTCGGTTTCTAAAGCAATGACGCGCCCAAACTTGCGAGCGGTTTTTTGATCAGAATACAGCTTCCAGTTTTCTCCGATTTTGTTTTCAACGCCTGGCACGGAGTCAAAAGCGATGCCACCTTCGATTAACGACTTCAAAGGGTGTGCTTTCACACTGACGCCAGCTAATGATGCATCTATCTCAATCCCTGAACGATTCCAAAAAACGGTTTTTGGCGTTACAAGATAAGCGAAGCGGTTTTCGATAGTAGCCTTAATTAGTACTCCGCCATCAACTAGTTGGAAATCGGAGACGTTACCAACTGGAAGATTACGATAGAGTAGAGGGCTGCCTTTGGAAATCGGCGGCAATTCAGAAGCAAATAGTGTTAGAGCCCTAGAGCCACTTTGATTGTACTGCGCCAATTCAGCCAATGATTCATTTTGGAACAGTTGATACTCTTTTTGAATATCCTGCTTGCCTTCGCTCACAAAACTAATTGACCCGGTTAACAACTGCTTTGCTGGAGGAACGGTAACGCTGAGCCCGGATTCAGTTAACTCTGCTGACGCACTGCCGGTTACATAAAAACGATTGTTTGATTTGATCAGATGTTTGTATTCATGGTCAATCAATACATCCATAAATACTTCGTGTTGTGATTTTTTATCTTCCTTAACTAGGCCCACTTTGATGATTGAACCAACAACGATGCCTTTATAAAGTACATTGGCACCGCTATCTAGGCCAAACGAATTGTCGGACACCAACCGAATCGCGATGGACTTTTCTTGCTGTTGGTTAAACACGTTTTTACGAATGGCAGTAAAGCGGCGAGAGCGTTCACCCGCGCCCGGCACGATCGTTAAGAAGTTACCTCGCACTAAATTAGCAATGTTTTCTACACCAGAGAGGGACACTTTTGCTTCTTCTAAGACAAATCGAGTACCTGTCGTCAGCATGTCACTAAAAGCGGGTTGAATTGCCGCTGACGCCAATATCACTTCTCGGCCTTCGGAAAGGCTCAAGTCCGTAACTTGGCCAATTTCGATTCCGCGATACATAATTGGAGCGCCTTCTCCGCTGATCTTGCTGTCATCAGGTAGGACGATTTTAACCGCGATGCCTCGACCAGCAGTTTTCAAATCTTTATACAAACGGAACTCGGTGTTCTCTTCTACAGGCTCACCATCATCCGGAGAGTCGACGGCGATGGCGCCACCTAGTAAGGCACTCATGCTTTCTAGTCTTACATCGACACCTTCAAAACCGATGCTGGCACCAATTCCACTGACGTTCCAGAATCGACTGCGGTTGTTAATGATATGTCGGTATTGATCCTGAATGTTGGCCTGAATAGTGATAGATTTTGCATCTTCATCTAGCTGGTAACTGTACACTTCACCGATTGGGATTTTCTTATAAACAATTTGAGAGCCAACCGATACACCACCTAAATCACGGCTTTTGAGCTTAATATTCAAACCTTGAGAAACGCGTAAATCTGTTGGAGCAGAGTCTAACGCATGGAATGTTGTCTCAAACTCTTGACCATCTCCGGGTTGAATCGAGATGTAGTTACCTGAGACGAGCGCATCCAGTCCGGAAACTCCCGTTAGGCTAGCTGTTGGTTTTACTAACCAAAAGCGTGTTTTATCGTTCAGTAACTTTGCAGCTTCAGGATAGATATCAGCATCGACATAAATACTGCCGAGATCTTCGGTGAGGTTAATGTCTCTTACCATGCCGACTTCTAATCCTTGGTAACGGATAGTGGTTCGGCCGGCGACAAGACCAGCGGCATCAGAAAAATAGATTTGCACTCGTTGTCCTGCATCGTGTATCGACTTCACAACAAGCCAGCCAGCTAAGACCATGGTCAAAATTGGCAACAGCCAAAGAGGAGATATGCCTTTACTCCGCTTTACATCTGGTACGTATGACGTTTGAGAACTGTTCTGATCACTCATTCATTGACTCTTTTTCTGATTGTTTTGGGTTTGTTTGGTCCCAGATTAGCCTTGGATCAATACTTTCTGCTGCAAGCATGGTCAACACTACGACAACACCAAATGCTACGGCGCCATATCCTGGTGTGAAATCCAGTATCTGACCACGATCGACTAACGTCATCATGATAGAAATAACAAACAAATCCATCACAGACCATTTACCGATCCATTTAACAACAAAGTAAACCATCATTCGTTGTCTCTTAAACACCGAACGTTTGAATTGGATGCAAAGCATGATGTAGGCGAGCCCAAGTATTTTAATCACCGGGACAACGATACTCGCAACAAAAATGATCGCAGCGATTCCATACATGCCGCTTTTTACCAAACCAGCCACGCCTGAAAAAATAGTGTCCTCCAAACGCTTACCATTGGTTAGCAAGATGGAAATAGGGATCAGGTTAGCAGGGAAGATGGCGACCGTTGCTGCGATGAGGTAAGCCCATGTTTTCTGAATGGAGTTTGGCTTGCGATGATATAACTCGTGATGACAACGCTGGCAATGGTCACCTTCAGGCTGGGACAAGTGGCATTCATGGCAATGCACATCTTTATGCTCAAAAGCATATAAACTTTCTGGTTTCCAAGCTTCCCAATAACGACGCACGCTGATTCTTGAAACTAACAAAACGGTAAATATCTGCAAAAGAACCAGACCAATTAACCCTGGACCGACGAAAATGTCGGAATAATCTTGGAGTTTAAAACAGGAAATGGCGATGCTAACTAAGAACACATCCAACATAACCCAATGCTTCAAATGTTGAATTAGCCACAGTGAGATACGAAGCCCACGGAACCATCGTTGATGTAAAGAAATATGCGCCGTTACCACTGAAACACAAACCGTCAGTGGCGCTAGAGAGCTACAAAATAGAATGAGCAATGAAAGAAGAACAAATCCTTCTTCCATCAATGTGATCATCCCTGAAGGCAGGGTTGCCGGAATCATCACACCAAAGAGTCGGATGCTAATAAAGTTAAAAAAGTGCGATGGAATAAATAGTAGGATACAGGTTATCGCGACGGCTAGATTACCAGAGAGGCTAGGGCTACCTCCGCGATATAATTGTGTACCACAACGAGGGCAGTGTGCATTTTTGCCATGGGGTAAGTCGACGATGTCGACAGGCAATTCACAACCTTGGCACAGACGTACGTTATTGGGTTGCATGGCGTGCTTAGACAGAGAGGTCATAACGACCTCTCTAGCTTGAACGATTTAAGCGTGGGACTGTATGCCCCCATATAAGGTTTGATATAAGCCTTCTTGCTCAACTAACTCACCATGAGTACCTGTTTGCGTCACTTTCCCATCTTCAAGCACGTAGATCAAATCGGCTTGTTTAACAGCGGATAGTCGGTGCGCAACGATTAATGTTGTTCTACCACGTAAGAACTCGGTCAGTGCTTTGTGTAAAGCCGCTTCAGTAGCGGTATCTAGCGCAGACGTGGCTTCGTCTAAAATAACAAATTGAGGATTACTCAGCACCATTCTAGCAATGGCAAGCCGTTGTCGTTGACCTCCTGACAAACGAATGCCATTACGACCAACTTGAGTATCCAAGCCGTGGTTCAGTTGAGAAATAACATCTTGCAGCTGAGCCACTTCAAGCGCACGCCAAAGTGACATTTCGTCAAAATCCCCACCAAGCGTTAGATTATGCCTCAAGGTGTCGTTAAATAG
>NZ_WXWS01000215.1:0-6975 GCF_009904715.1 Vibrio sp. V42_P2S4T144
GGTCTGTGTGGTGGTTTGAACATTAACGTGTTCAAAAAAGCCGTTACAGACATGCAAGCATGGAGAGAGAAAGGTGCTGAGATTGAGCTAGCCGTTGTTGGCTCAAAAGCAACAGCTTTCTTTAAACATGGTGGCGCAAAAGTTGCGGCACAGGTTTCTGGTCTTGGAGATAATCCAAGCCTACAAGACCTAATCGGCTCTGTTGGCGTAATGCTGAAGAAATACGATGAAGGTGAACTGGACCGTCTATATGTAGTATTCAACAAGTTTGTTAATACTATGGTTCAGCAACCAACGATCGATCAATTGCTACCTTTGCCTAAATCGGACAGCGAAGAGATGCAGCGTGAGCATTCATGGGACTACATCTATGAGCCTGAACCAAAACCTCTACTGGATACGCTATTAGTGCGTTACGTAGAGTCTCAGGTATACCAAGGTGTGGTTGAGAACCTTGCTTGTGAGCAAGCGGCTCGAATGATTGCGATGAAGGCTGCAACGGATAACGCAACCAGTTTGATTGACGATTTGGAACTTGTGTACAACAAAGCCCGTCAGGCTGCGATTACACAAGAACTATCAGAAATCGTTGGTGGTGCAGCTGCGGTTTAAGCTTAGGTAAAACGAAATAGTTTAGAGGATTAACGATGGCTACAGGTAAGATCGTACAGATCATCGGTGCGGTAGTCGACGTAGAGTTCCCACAGAGCGATGTACCTAGTGTATATGACGCTCTAAACGTAACGGACTCAAAAGAGCGTCTAGTTCTTGAAGTTCAACAACAGCTAGGCGGTGGCGTAGTTCGTTGTATCGTAATGGGTAGCTCTGATGGTTTACGTCGTGGAGTTGAAGTGGTTAACACTGGCGCTCCAATTTCAGTACCAGTAGGTACTAAAACTCTAGGTCGTATCATGAACGTCCTAGGTGACGCGATTGACGAGCGTGGTGAAGTGGGTGCGGAAGAGGTTTACTCTATCCACCGTAGTGCACCAAGCTACGAAGAGCAATCAAACGAAATTGCACTTCTAGAAACGGGCGTTAAAGTAATCGACCTAATTTGTCCATTCGCTAAGGGTGGTAAAATCGGTCTATTCGGTGGTGCAGGTGTAGGTAAGACCGTTAACATGATGGAACTTATCAACAACATCGCACTACAGCACTCAGGTCTATCAGTATTTGCTGGTGTTGGTGAACGTACTCGTGAAGGTAACGATTTCTACTACGAGATGCAGGAAGCGGGCGTTGTAAACGTTGAGAAGCCTGAAGAATCAAAAGTAGCGATGGTTTACGGTCAGATGAACGAGCCACCAGGTAACCGTCTACGTGTTGCACTGACTGGTCTAACAATGGCAGAGCGTTTCCGTGACGAAGGTCGTGACGTACTACTGTTCATTGATAACATCTACCGTTACACACTTGCAGGTACCGAGGTATCAGCACTACTAGGTCGTATGCCTTCTGCGGTAGGTTACCAGCCAACTCTTGCAGAAGAGATGGGTGTACTTCAGGAGCGTATCACGTCAACGAAATCAGGTTCTATCACGTCTGTACAGGCGGTATACGTACCTGCGGATGACTTGACTGACCCGTCTCCAGCAACAACGTTCGCGCACTTGGATGCAACGGTTGTACTTAACCGTAACATCGCTGCAATGGGTCTATACCCTGCGATCGACCCGCTAGATTCAACATCTCGTATGCTTGATCCACTAGTCGTTGGTCAAGATCACTACGAAGTTGCTCGTGGTGTTCAGCAGACGCTTCAGCGCTACAAAGAGCTGAAAGATATCATTGCTATCCTAGGTATGGACGAGCTATCTGAAGAAGATAAGCAAGTTGTATCTCGTGCACGTAAGATTGAGCGTTTCCTAACTCAGCCTTACCACGTAGCAGAAGTATTTACAGGTGACCCTGGTATTTACGTACCTCTAAAAGAGACTCTACGTGGCTTTAAAGGCCTACTAGCTGGTGAATACGACGACATTCCTGAGCAGGCATTTATGTACTGCGGTAGCATCGACGATGCTATTGAGAATGCGAAGAAGCTATAAGGCTAACTAGGAGGCGATATGGCAGCAATAACCTTTCACCTAGACGTAGTAAGCGCTGAGAAGAAAATCTTCTCTGGTCGTGTTGAAACGTTTCAGGTGACCGGTAGCGAAGGTGAACTTGGTATTTTCCATGGTCACACACCGCTGCTGACCGCTATCAAGCCTGGTATGGTGCGTATTGTGAAACAGCACGGCCACGAAGAAATTATTTATGTTTCTGGTGGTATGGTAGAGATTCAGCCTGGTACAGCGACTGTACTAGCTGATACAGCTATCCGTGGTGAAGAGCTAGACGCAGCGAAGGCAGAAGAAGCCAAACGCCGCGCTGAGGAGCAAATCCAGAATCAGCATGGTGACATGGACTTCGCACAAGCGGCCAGTGAACTGGCTAAAGCCATTGCTCAGCTACGAGTTATCGAGCTGACAAAAAAGCGTCGCTAAGCTCAATTAGCAACGTTGCATGAAAAAAGGCGGCCAATTGGTCGCCTTTTTGATTAATTTTAGTTGGAAATTTACATCCCACCATTAACTAATCCTTCCAAGGTGTTTAAAATAACGCCCAATTAAAATAGAACGTCAATAGGTTATTAATGAAATTCAGTGCTGTGATCCTTGCTGCGGGTAAAGGTACCCGTATGTATTCAAACATGCCTAAAGTGCTACACACTTTGGCAGGGAAGCCAATGGCAAAACATGTGATTGATACATGTACAGGTCTTGGCGCACAAAACATCCACTTAGTATATGGTCACGGTGGTGATCAAATGCAGCAAACGCTAGCAGAAGAGCCTGTAAACTGGGTACTGCAAGCGGAGCAACTAGGTACAGGTCATGCGGTTGATCAAGCGTCTCCGAAGTTTGAAGACGATGAAAAAGTACTGGTGCTTTACGGTGATGTTCCACTGATTTCAGCTGAAACGATTGAAAACCTATTAGATGCACAGCCAACAGGCGGCATTGCACTACTAACAGTGATTCTAGATAACCCGACAGGCTACGGTCGTATTATCCGTAAGAATGGTCCTGTTGTGGCGATCGTTGAGCAAAAAGATGCAACAGAAGAACAAAAACAAATTAAAGAGATCAATACTGGCGTGATGGTTGCGACTGGTGGGGATCTTAAGCGTTGGTTGTCTGGCTTAAACAACAACAACGCACAAGGCGAATACTACCTAACTGACGTTATTGCAGCTGCACACGATGAAGGTCGTGCCGTTGAGGCTGTACACCCAGTCAATGCCATTGAAGTGGAAGGGGTCAATGACCGCGCACAGCTTGCTCGTCTAGAGCGTGCTTTCCAGTCAATGCAAGCTCAGAAGCTACTAGAGCAAGGTGTCATGCTACGCGATCCAGCACGCTTTGATTTGCGTGGTGAGTTACAGTGCGGTATGGACTGTGAAATCGACGTGAATGTTATCATCGAAGGTAATGTTTCACTGGGTGATAACGTGGTTATCGGTGCGGGTTGTGTACTGAAAGATTGTGAAATCGACGACAACACCATCGTTCGCCCTTACAGTGTGATTGAAGGTGCAACGGTTGGTGAAGAATGTACGGTTGGTCCATTTACTCGCCTTCGTCCTGGTGCTGAAATGCGTAACGATTCCCATGTGGGTAACTTCGTTGAAGTGAAAAATGCGCGCATCGGAGAAGGTTCAAAAGCGAACCACCTAACTTACTTAGGTGATGCAGAGATCGGTCAACGTACTAACATCGGCGCAGGTACTATCACTTGTAACTACGATGGTGCGAACAAGTTTAAAACCATCATCGGTAATGATGTTTTTGTTGGTTCTGATAGCCAGCTGGTGGCGCCTGTCACTATCGCTGATGGCGCAACCATCGGTGCTGGCACGACACTAACAAAAGATGTTGAAGAAGGTGAGTTAGTAATTACTCGCGTCAAAGAACGCAAAATTACTGGCTGGCAGCGTCCTGTAAAACAGAAATAAGCATTACCTACACTCTGTCTCTATATTGTCAAAGCCGCTCAACAAGAGCGGCTTTGTTGTTTCTAGCTAAGGCTTCATCGCTAGTAGCTAGGAATGGCAATACGTTTTTCGAGCCAACGAACGGCTTGAGATACAAATAGGATGAGTAACAAGTACTCCAAAACGAGGAAGGTATAAATCTCTAAGGGTAAGTACTCATTCACCACCAGCTCATTAGCACGGCGAGTGAGATCGCTTAAACCAATCACGCTGACTAAAGAACTCATCTTGAGGATGTAGACAAATTGATTGCCCAGTGGTGGGAGAATTTGCCGAAACGCTTGGGGAAGAATTACCAAGCGCATCTTTTGCCAATAGCTTAAGCCCAAAGATTCAGCCGCTTCATGCTGGCCACGGCTGATAGCTTGTATTCCACCGCGAAATACTTCCGCCATAAACGCGCTCTCAGCGATAGTCAGTGCAATAACACCCGCCCAAAAGTGATTGAGTGAGACATCCAATAGCGTAGGCATGCCGTAATACACCCAAAGTAGTAAGACTAAAACTGGCACTGAACGGATCACCTCGACATAAATACGGTTTATCCACTTCAGAGAGGCTGAGTCCGACAGAGCGGGTAACGCAACGATCAGACCCAAGCTCATCGCAAACAACATACTGAGGAGTGATACCTGAATGGTGTCATTAAACCCAGCGATTAAAAACTTTAGATTGGTGAGTCCTTGATCCGTCGAAGGGTCAAGTACATACCAGCCCCATTGATAATCTGAACAACCAGTGAGTAATAGCAGTGAAAACAGCCATAGAGTTCGAAACGTCACATTTACTCCCTGAATTAACTAAAAAACTTCCTTTGTTGCTGCTATGTTATCAGTAGAGCTCTAATAAAGGTTAATTATTAAACCGTATAAGGTCATTATTTTTAAGGGAATAAAAATGAGAAAGATTTTACTAGTGCTAGGAATGTGTTTGCTTGCTGCGACTCAAGTCGCTCACGCTGAAAGCCGTCTTCAATCCATTTTAGACAATGGCGTACTCCGAGTTGGAACGACGGGAGATTGGAATCCGATGACGATGAAAGACCCCGCGACAAACAGTTATCGTGGCTTCGATATCGATGTAACAACAGAACTTGCTAAAGATCTCGGTGTAAAAGTGGAGTATGTGCCCACGGATTGGAAGACGCTAGTTAATGGCATTACCGCCAACAAATACGATATTACTGGCAGCGCATCTCTGAACATGTCTCGCGCGAAAGTAGCTGGATATAGCCAGCCATATTTCTACCTTGCCTTTGTACCTGTGGTGCAAAAGAAAGATCTCGCCAAATTCTCTGATTGGGCGGATTTTAATAAACCAGAAGTAAAAGTCGCGGCGACGTTAGGTACGGTACAAGAAAAAATGGTGAAAGAGTTCTTCCCGTCTGCTCAGCATATTGTTATTGAAGCGCCAGCGCGCGACTTCCAAGAACTACTAGCTCGCAGGGCCGATGTATCGGTGACGTCCAATGTGGAAGCAGCGACGTTGGTGGATAAGTTTAAACAATTGGCGATAGTGCCAGTGACCGCACCGCGTAAACCAACCCCAATTGCTATGTTGTTGCCGCAAGACGATCAAGTATGGATTAATTACATCAATCACTGGGTAGAGTTGAAAAAGACTCAAGGCTTTTTTAAGCAGACTGCCAAGAAATGGGGGTTGAAAAGCTTATAAACAGAAAGAGCCGCATTGCGCGGCTCTTTTTATTATCTGAACGATTAAAGTTCGTCTTCACTCACGACTCGGGCGTTGTCAGGAGTCGTAAAGTGCTTGGATAATTCGCGATTCGACAGAATGTATCCCATCCACAGCCCACCCATACAGATGATGATTGCGATGCCAGTAACCATCTGAGCTTGGCTTGCCATTGCGGCTACCAATGCACTTGAGAAGCTACTTACACAGATTTGCAGGCTGTTTTGCAGACCTGCTGCTGTTGCAGGGCTCTGTTGTGCGCTGGCCAATGCACGGTTTACCACGATTGGGTACAGCGCGCCGTTAGCAACGGCAATCAAACAGAATGGCGCAAGAATAGGCCAAATCGATGACAGATCCCACTGTGAAGCAATGAAAATCATTAATGCCGCGACACTAAATAGGCCAATCAGTTGGCGCAGAACCTTTTCATCACCAAATTTTCGAACGCCTACTTTACCTAAGTAGCCACCAGCCATAAACGCGATGGTTTGTGGGATAAAGCTCAAACCAATATCTTTTGCTTCGTAGCCCAGTTGCGCCATGATTTCTGGCATCCCAGTTAGGTAAGCAAAGAATGCAGCTGAAGCCGTCGCAAACATAAACACGTTGCCAAGGTATTTTTTAGAACTCAGCAGCGCTTTGATGTCGGCAGACATACTGGTTTGTTTGATTTCTGCTTTCTCGTCTTTTTGTGCCATGGTCGCAAAGACCAAAAAGACACCAACCAGTGTTAGCGTAATAAAGATACTGTGCCAGCCGAAGTTATCTGCCAACACAACCCCTAATTGAGGTGCTAGTGCTGGTGATAGCGCGACGAGTGGCATGATTGTCGCAAAAATTTGTTGGCTACTGCTTGAGTAGCGTTTAATGACCATAGCCTGCCAGATCACGGCTGGTGCACACACACCGATAGCTTGGATAAAGCGCAGTGTGAGTAGTTGCCATACTTGATCACAGAAAGCCAAACCGAATGACGCGATAGTAAATAGCACCAACCCGGCTGCGAGTGTATTACGATGGCCAAATTTATCGGATGCCAATCCCCACATTAGCTGGCCAATCGCCATACCAACGAGGAATACCGTTAAAGAGAGCGCAATTTGCTCAGGGCCTGTTGCAAAGTCGATTTCCATCGCTTTGAATGCTGGCAGATACATATCGGTAGCAACGAAGCCAAGCATCGATAATGCTGCCAGATAAATGAGCTGTAGTTTTGAGATTTTCATGATTCAACC
>NZ_WXWS01000653.1:0-6972 GCF_009904715.1 Vibrio sp. V42_P2S4T144
CTAAATGCAAATCCAACGGCGTTTTACTTGGCCTGCCACCAATTTCTCGTGTGAGTTTTGGTACCAGATAACCCGATACACGCGTGATGAGTCCGCGCATAATAGCTTTCGCTTCTTCGTCCGAAATAAAGTAGTGCGCTGCGCCTTGCACCTTATCAAGAACGTGGAGGTAATAAGGCAAGACACCCGCGTCAAATAAGGCCTCACTTAACGCCACTTGAGCTTCTACCGAATCATTCACGCCTTTCAGCAGAACGCCTTGGTTTAGAAGCGTAACGCCCGCTCTTTTGAGCTTGAACATCTGTTCAGCAAATTCGTCATTGATTTCGTTGGCATGGTTGATGTGAGTGACGAGGATGATTTGTAACCTTGATGCTTGCAGAAGTTGGCATAGTTCATCAGTGACTCGAGCAGGAATCACCACAGGTAAACGGCTATGAATACGCAGACGTTTGATGTGAGGAATGTGAGCAATGTGCTCTAAAAGCCAATGAATCTCATCGTCTTTTGCCATTAATGGATCACCACCTGAGAAGATGACTTCGTTCAACTCTGGTTGTTGTGCCATGTACTCTAAGCACTTGGTCCAGGCTTGTTTCCCGCTTTTGTTCTCTTGATAAGGGAAGTGACGACGAAAACAGTAACGGCAATTTACCGCGCAGCCACCTTTGACAATCATCAGGGCGCGGTTGCGATACTTGTGTAGCAGGCCAGGGACTTCATTGTCCTGCTCTTCCAATGGATCATTGGAGTAACCCGGATGCACCTCAAATTCGTCGCTCAGTGGTAAAACCTGACGTAAAAGAGGGTCTTTAGGGTTGCCTTTCTCCATCCTATCGACAAAACTTTGCGGTACACGCTGTGCAAACAGCTTGCGCGCGGCAAACCCGTCTTGCCACGGTGAAGGATCAATTTCCAGTATTTCGAGCAATTTTGCAGGATCAGAGATCCCATTCGCCAACTGTTTGAGCCAGTTTTGCTCAACAGATTCGACTTTTCGGGTTATTATGTGCGGCATTGAATTTAGCTCTAAGAATGTAAGAGGAAAAAATGGCTACAGTTAGCACCAATGAATTTAAAGGCGGTCTTAAGTTAATGCTTGATAACGAGCCTTGTGTAATTCTGGAAAACGAATACGTTAAACCAGGTAAAGGCCAAGCGTTCAACCGTGTTAAAATTCGTAAACTTCTTTCTGGTAAAGTGCTAGAGAAAACATTCAAGTCTGGTGACACTTGTGAAGTGGCAGACGTAATGGATATCGACCTAGATTATCTATATTCAGACGGCGAATTCTACCACTTTATGAACAGTGAAACGTTTGAACAGATCGCAGCGGATGCAAAAGCGGTAGGTGAAAACGCTAAGTGGTTGGTAGAAAACAACACTTGTATGATCACTCTTTGGAACGGTAACCCAATTACTGTTACTCCACCAAACTTCGTTGAGCTAGAAGTTGTAGACACAGACCCAGGCCTGAAAGGTGATACTCAAGGTACTGGCGGTAAACCAGCGACGCTATCAACTGGCGCTGTTGTTCGTGTTCCTCTGTTCATCTCAATTGGTGAAGTGATTCGCGTAGATACTCGTACTGCTGAATACGTAGGTCGTGTGAAGTAAGCACTTTATATGATTGTTAGAAAGGTCGCTTCGGCGGCCTTTTTTATTGCCTGTGATTCTTCTCTTTTAATCCCTCTGCGTAAAACATCGATATCCTCCGCAAATTTTTGATGATTTTGTATTATTCGTAAAAATCTTATTTATTCCATGAATCTGTCGATTATTCCTTAATGTAACATTTTGATACATTAGTACTTGTCGCTGAGTTGCATAGCAATCTGATTTTTATCGATTTAACTCAGTAACAATCCAAAAAGGAGAACAAAATGGAAAGCAGAGGTTTAGGAAGGGGTTTAAAGGTGGAAGAAAGACGTCAGTTACTACATAAAGGATTAAAAGCAGCCGTATTTGGCGTACCGCTGTTGGCAATAGGCTTAACGATTAATAGCTCGGTGCTGATGACCGATGCGGGTTACAGCTACGTGCATCAGAATAATATTACTGGTGAGTTGGATGTGTTTACTGAACCTGGCATTCATTTTCGCATGCCATTTCTGTCCAAAATCACCAAGTATGACCAAGTGATCACCGTGTCATTCGGTAACAGCAAGGGCGAAGATTTTTATCAACGCCTTGATGCGATTCAGGTTCGATTTGCCGACACCTATATTGGTCAGATCCCCGTAACATTCCGCTTTAAGCTCAGTAATGACCCTGAAGCGGTGAAGAAGATGCACAAAGAGTTCCGCAACAACAGTAACTTGATCGATGCGCTGCTTGTAAAGAACGCACGTAACGTAACGGTGATTACCGCAACCCAATACACGGGTGAAGAGTTTTTCCAAGGTGGCTTGAACCAGTTCAAATCGAAACTTGGCGATCAGTTACGAGAGGGGATTTATCTAACAGAGCGACGTCAGGTTGAAGTGGAAGAGTTGGATCTTGCGCCTGTTGGGGCGAATCAAGCCAATCCGAACCAATTACAGCGCACCAATCAACTGGTATGGAAAACCGTGCCTGTCGTAGACAAAACCGGGCAACCAATTCGTCAAGACAATCCGTTACAACAATACGGTATTCAAGTGACGCAGGTGACCATTGGTGATCCACAACCAGAGAAACAGCTCGACCAATTGCTGGCGGATAAAAAGCGTTTAGTGGCGGATCGCATTCGTGCGATTCAGGAACAAGAAACGTCGAAAGCACAGGCAGAAACGGAGCAGTTACGCAAAGAAATTCAACGTACTCGTGAAGTGCAAGACGCTCAGCGTGGTAAAGAACTCGCAATTATTGCTCAGCAAAAAGAAGTGGAAGTTGCACGTCAGATTGCAGAGCGTGAAATCGTTGAAGTGGAAAAAACCAAACGACTTGCTGAGGTCGAGAAGGAGAAAGAGCTAGCTATCGCAGAGGCTAACTTAGCGATTCAAAAAGCGAACGCACTTTCTGCTGAGTTTGAAGCGAAAGCGATATTAGCGAAAGGTCGCGCAGAATCTGAAGTCCTAAAAGGTAAGTATGCGGCGTTAGGAGCAAATCGTGAAGTTTACTTGGCAGAATTGAATCGAGACGTAGCGAACTCGCTGTACAACAATTTGCAAAACTTCCAAGTTCAGATGCCACAAAATTACATTGGTGGAAGTGACGAAACGGGCTTGAAAACAAACCTAGATGTGATTACTGGCTTTGGTGCTCTGGGTCTTATGGACCAGACAAAGAAGGTCGCACAGCAATAAGATCATGGGTGGTCAAAAGCTTAAAAAGCAAAAAGATCATAGGTAACCCAAAGCAATAAAAAAGCTGGCATTTAGCCAGCTTTTTCTTTTTGGTCAGTCTCTTAAATCATGAAGATAAAGATAACTGCTAGTGCAGTGATGAGGCCTGCAAATGCATAGCATGCAATTTTACCAATCACACCAGTGTGGAATTTAAGGTCGTGCATGCCGTGGTGTACACGGTGCATTGCGTGCCACATTGGCAATGCTAGCGTGCCAATGATAAATAGCGCACCGATGATGCTGGTTGCGAATGCAGAGACACGCTCGTAGCTCATCGCTTCTGCGTCAATCACGCCTAGTGGTACCAAGATACCTAGCACAAGAACAGTGATTGGCGTGATCATCGCGAACCAAGTACCGCCTGCGCCAAACAGACCCCACCAGATTGGCTCATCAGAACGTTTTGGTGATGTGTTTACACTATAATTCGGTTTCATTGCTCAGCTCCTTACACCACGATGAGAACGATCAGTGAGATGAACGCAACAGCGGCCCACTGAGTCAATACGATGATCTTCTTGTCCACTGGTTTGCCTTTCAAACGAATTGGCATTACTTGTGGCATCATGCTGAAGAAAGTTTGAGCGTGGAATAGGCTACCGAGTAGTGCAACGATGTTGATTGCGACTACGATTGGGTTCGCCATGAACGCTAACCAACCTTGCCATGCTTCAGGACCTTTCACCAAGCAACCTAAACCGAAAGTTAGGAACAGAGTGAATAGAATTAACGGAAGCACCGTCGCTTCACGTAGCATGTAGAAGCGGTAGAAAGGATGGTTCTTCCACCAAGTGCGTTTTACTTCACGAACGTAAGGTTTACGATTGCTCATCCTTATGCCTCCACTTTCTTTGGTGAACCATCAGGTTTCAACATAGCAATCACGAAGTCCATAGAAGACTCCACTTTGCCTTGGTTTACTGCCGCTGCTGGGTCAACGTTCTTCGGACAAACTTCAGAACAGTAACCAACAAACGTACAACCCCAAGCACCGTTTTCACCGTTGATAAGCTTCATGCGCTCATCTTTACCGTTGTCACGGCTGTCTAGGTTGTAGCGGTGGGCTAGCGTTAGTGCAGCAGGACCGATGAACTCTGGGTTAAGACCAAACTGAGGACATGCGGCATAGCACAGACCACAGTTGATACAGCCAGCGAATTGCTTGTATTTCGCCATCTGTTCTGGCGTTTGCAAGTTCGTACCGTCTTCTGGTTTACGATCGTTACCAATGATGTATGGTTTGATTGCTTCTAGGCGCTCGATGAATGGCGTCATATCAACAATCAAGTCTTTCTCGATTGGGAAGTTCGCTAGAGGCTCGATAGTCACACCGTCTGGGTAGTCACGTAGGAAGCTCTTACAAGCAAGTTTCGGTACGTTGTTCACCATGATGCCGCAAGAACCACAGATCGCCATACGGCAAGACCAACGGTAAGACAGATCTTTGTCTAGGTGGTCTTTGATGTAACCAAGTGCGTCAAGTACAGACATGGTTTCATCGAATGGGACTTCGAATGTTTGCTTGTATGGTTCTGCATCTTTCTCTGGGTCGTAACGCAGGATGTCTACTTTTTGAATGCGATTTGCTGACATTATGCTTGCTCCTCTGCGTTCTTCTCTTCAGCCGCTGCTTTTTCTGCTGCTTCACCGTATAGACGAGCTTTTGGCTGTGACTTAGTGATGGTCACATTGCTGTAATCGATACTTGGTGCTGACTCTGGCTTGTAGAAAGCAAGTGAGTGTTTTAGGAAATTCACGTCATCACGTTCTGTACAACCGTCGTCTAGACGTTGGTGCGCGCCGCGCGACTCTTTACGTAGAATCGCAGAGTGAACCATCGCTTCTGCGACTTCTAGGCCGTAACCCACTTCGATTGCGTATAGAAGGTCTGTGTTGAACACTTTACCTTTGTCTTTGATGCTGATGCGTTTGTAGCGTTCTTTCAACTCAGTGATTTTGTCGATAGTCGCTTGCATCAAATCTTCTTGGCGGTAGATACCACAGCCCGCTTCCATGGTGTGGCCCATTTCTGTGCGTATTTCTGCCCAGTTTTCGTCGCCTTCTTGGTTCATCAGTTTCGCGATGCGCTCTTCAACGGCTTTGACTTGCGTGTCAATTGCCGCGTCGTTCCAACCTTTGAATTCTGCTGCGCGTTTCACTGCATTTTCACCCGCTACGCGGCCAAATACCACGAACTCAGCCAGTGAGTTAGAACCTAGACGGTTTGCACCGTGAAGACCAACAGACGCACATTCACCCACCGCGAATAGGCCTTTAATGCGAGTTTCACAACCGCCGTCCGTTTCAATACCACCCATGGTGTAGTGAACGGTTGGACGAATTGGAATTGGCTCTTTTGCAGGGTCCACGTTTACATAAGCTTTTGCTAGCTCACAGATGAACGGTAGACGCTCTTGTAGGTACTCTTCACCAAGATGGCGAAGGTCTAGGTGCACCACGTCACCCAGTGGGTGTTTGATGGTGTTGCCTTTCTGTTGTTCGTGCCAGAAAGCTTGAGAAACTTTGTCACGAGGACCCAGTTCCATGTATTTGTTCTTCGGTTGGCCAACTGGAGTTTCAGGGCCCATGCCGTAATCTTGTAGGTAACGATAGCCGTTCTTGTTAACGATGATACCGCCTTCACCACGACAACCTTCCGTCATCAGGATACCTGTGCCTGGAAGACCGGTTGGGTGGTATTGAACGAATTCCATATCACGTAGAGGAACGCCGTGACGGTAAGCCATTGCCATACCATCGCCCGTTACGATACCGCCGTTGGTGTTACAGTGGTAAACACGGCCCGCGCCACCTGTTGCTAGAACAACCGATTTTGCTTTGATAGTAACAAGCTCGCCTTCAGACATGTGAATAGCAATCAGACCTTGAACTTCGCCTTCATCAACAAGCAGATCCACCACAAAGTACTCATCAAAACGTTTGATGTTGCTGTACTTCATTGATGTCTGGAATAGCGTATGAAGCATGTGGAAGCCAGTTTTGTCTGCAGCGAACCAAGTACGTTCAACCTTCATACCACCAAAGCGGCGTACGTTGACTTCACCGTTCTCTTTACGACTCCATGGGCAACCCCATTGCTCCATTTGGATCATTTCGCGAGTCGCGTTCTCTACAAAGTATTCAACAACATCCTGTTCACATAGCCAGTCACCACCGCCAACAGTGTCGTTGAAGTGGTTGTCTAAGCTATCTTCATCCTTGATAACTGCTGCTGAGCCACCCTCTGCAGCGACCGTGTGGGAGCGCATTGGATAAACTTTAGAAATCAGAGCGACTTCTAAGTCTGGGTTTGCTTCAGCCGCTGCAATAGCAGTACGAAGACCAGCGCCGCCTGCGCCGATGACTGCGATATCTGTGGTGATAATTTGCACAGTTATCCTCCAGTGTGTGATTGCGGAAATCCGCTTGTTATTGTCATTACGAGGCGCTCTTTAAAAAGAACTCCCCAAAAGTAGTAGGGTTAGTGTAGATGAGCCACATGGCAGAAAAATTGATGTAATTGGGTTTTTGCTTCGGTAATGCACTTAAGGGCATAGAATTTATAGGTTATGTGACTGCTATCACGGCATCGAGGTTTTGGCCCTCAAGCATTAACATTAGGGATGTTAAACCTGTGTTGCGC
>NZ_WXWS01000517.1:0-6958 GCF_009904715.1 Vibrio sp. V42_P2S4T144
CTAGTGATAAGGAATGTATTGGATGCTATTACACGAATCAGTGACCCAATTTGCTAATGGGAAAGAAGAAAGCACGCAAAGTGCTCAGCGCCAAACCGCGAACTGCGTAGTGATGGTGCCACCGAAAGAGTTTCGTTTTAATGAAGAAACCGCACAAGATAATGAGTTCCAACATAAAGTGTCACTCAGCCAAGAAGAAGTCTCACGTCGAGTAATGGCCGAGTTCGCGAGTATGGTTGCAACGCTGCGTCAAGAGGGCGTTCAAGTTGTTGAATTTGATTATCCAACTTCAGATGTTGCAACGCCAGACGCGGTATTTCCAAACAATTGGTTTAGCACTACGCCAGATGGCACGTTGTACACCTTTCCAATGGCCTGTGAAAACCGTCAAAAAGAAGTACGTCCCGATGCACTTGTGGCAGCACTAGCGCAAGCAGGGCGAGAAGTTCATCGACGCAGCAGTCTAACTGAATATCTTGACGAGCAAGCGTATTTAGAAAGCACGGGTGTGATGGTGTTTGACCACCTAAATAAAACGGTCTACGCCGCACTCTCACAACGTTGTGATCGTCTGGTTTTAGAAGATTACGCCGATCGTATTGGCTATGAACGAGTGATTTCTTTCCAAACTCGTTTGCCGTCTGGTGCGCCGATTTATCACACCAATGTGATGATGGCGGTTGGCGAACAGTTTTGCGTGATTTGTGACGAAGTGATCCCAGAATTTGAGCGTCGTTTTGTAATGAAGTCACTCGCCAAAGACAAGCAAGTCATCTCAATTTCGCTTGATCAGATGAACCAGTTCTGCGGTAACATTCTGCAACTAGAAACGATCAACGGCGATAAGGTGATTGCGATGTCGCAATCGGCGTACGATGCATTCTCACCAGCACAAAGAAAGCAATTGGCAACGCACGGTAAATTGCTGCCATTCGACGTTTCTACCATAGAATCTATTGGTGGTGGTTCGGTTCGTTGCATGTTGGGTGAAGTGTTCTTACCGAATCGTAAAGCTGTGCTTTAATAAACTGCACATTTCTTTTCAGCCGCAGTGAAAGGCTGACGAAGCGTTCTCTTCAAGGGTTTTTAGCCGTTAGCTCTGTGGCAGTACAGACTAACGGCTTTTTTGCGCTTTTTTGTTTTCTGAAGATTTGCATCGGCGCCGCTTGGTTTAAGCGCCTAAAATAGGATGGTTCACCTAACAGATTGTGGTAAAGTCCGCGCCTGCGTTTTACCGCATCTTCATTGTTTTTATTGCCTCTTCAACCAAAAGTACAAGGTTTCGCTAATGCCATTTTCTACTCTCTCATTGAGTTCTGAGCTGATTCACGCACTGCCAAAAGACTTCAAGAAACCGACCGATATTCAAGCGTTGGCCATTCCTGAGCTGTTGGCTGGTCAAGATCTATTGGCTTTGGCAAATACAGGCAGCGGCAAAACCCTTGCTTATGGTTTGCCTTTGTTGGAAAAGCTGGGTGTCAATCCAGAGCAAAAAGCGCTGATTCTTGTGCCAACTCGTGAGCTGGCAATGCAAGTGAGTGAAGCAATTAACCAAGTTGGTCAAGCTCTTGACCTCAACACAGTGTGTTTGTGTGGCGGCGTTGATAAAGAGCAACAACAGCAGGCGCTAGCGACAAATCCTCATATCCTTGTCGCGACGACTGGTCGTTTGGTTGATCTGGCAAACAACGGTTTAGACTTAAGCAATATCCATTACCTAGTGTTGGATGAGGCGGATCGTCTATTGGATATGGGCTTTTGGCCTGACGTACAAAATATTGCGGGGCTGATTTCAAACCAGCGTCAAACGGCAATGTTCTCGGCTACGTTTTCAGATGAGTTAAAGGGCAAAGCGAAGCTACTTATGCAGGCACCAAAGCAAGTCGCAGCGCATCAAGAAAACAGCACAAATCAAGACATCGTTGAAACGTTGTATTTGGTCAATAAGGGCAGTAAAACCAAGGCATTGATTGAACTGATTCAAAAAAACGCGTGGACTCAGGCGTTAGTCTTTATTGGTGCGAAAGAGAATGCTGATGGCTTAGCGAAAAAGCTGAATAAAGCGGGCATCTCAACCAATGCACTGCATGGTGACAAGAGCCAAGCAGAGCGAGAAGAAGCACTGGCGCAGTTTAAATCTGGGCAAATTCAGGTGTTGATTGCCACTGATCTACTAGCGCGCGGCATTCACATTGAGCAATTACCTGTAGTGATCAACTTTGAACTACCAATGCATGCAGAAACTTATGTTCACCGAGTAGGACGTACTGCTCGCGCAGGCGAACAAGGTGTGGCGATGTCATTGGTATGTCATGGTGAAATGGACGCACTAAACGCGATTCGTCACCTGACTCAACGTGCATTGCCAGTGCAAGATCTGGTTGGTTTTCCAGTAACGGATAAGCCATCAACTGGCGAGAGCAAACGCGCGCCACGCGATAAAAAAGCCAACCGCCGAACTAATGCTAAGAAGAGCATTAAGCAGTTTCAAGGTAAGTCGAAACGCCCAGCCCCGAGTGCGAAGTAAACCAAAAAAACACGCTCTGACGGCATAGTCGGTTCAGAGCGTGGCTTAAATTTTACTTTGGGGTGTTAACCCACAGTTGGGCCAACCAAGCGCATTTCCCAATCTTCAACTTCGCCAGTTTCTAGGCGGCGCTCGACCAACTTGCCCCAAGACTCGACTAACGGCAGCTCAGACAGCTGAGTGAGTTCTTTTCTATCTAAACAGCCAGTGAAAACCGCGCCCATGATGCGAGCCAGTGGCCATTCTGGATAAGGTCTTTCGCACAGAATAATCTCGTCACCTGCACCGATATCGCCTTCTTCCAACACTCGGAAATACCAGCCTGTTCGAAGCGTATCTTGCAGTCTTCTCGCCATGTCGTGTTGGTCAAAACGTACGTTAAGTTTCCAACAAGGCATGCGACCTTGCGACACTTCCAGTAGTGTTGAGCCGATGCGAATTTTATCTTTCAAGCAAATCGTGGATTCGGTGACGCCTTCGGAGCTGATGTTTTCGCCAAAGCCGCCGGCGGATTGGAAAATTGGTCTTTTGCCTAATTCTTGTTGCCAGATTGGGTAGTGCTCGCTTGGGTAAATATGAAGCGCTTTTTGAATGCCACCATGAAAGCGCGGATCACCTTGCTCATCACTGGTAAAACCAAGCTCTGTTGCGTGCTGGCGCTCAGGTAGCACTTGTTTGTTGATTGCGCTTTGCGCTCCATGAGCATAAGGGACGGTTTTCCCTGCTAGCACAGCTTTTACGACGCCGATTTTCTTCATATAACCTCCTTATTATTTGAATGAGAGATAAAGTGTTTACCTTCATTCGCGATGCGGAGCATGATAGCCTATTAAACGTGTGTCGGAGTAGGGATGAAAAGACAACTAACAATGCTAACTCGCCAAATTGATTCGAAGTCAGGCGTCGTCACCTCCAATAAGATGATGGACGCGAATCCCCATTCTCCTGTTTTGGTGAAAACCATCGACATGCCAAAAGGTTACATTGATGCGCTGCATCAACACACTTGGCATCAAATCATCTTTCCTATCAAAGGGTTATTGCAAACACAAACTGAGCATTATCAGCACTTGGTTCCGCACACCTCTGCGTTATTTGTTCCTGCGGGTGTTCAACACGAGTCGATTGCTCTAAGCAACACGATATTTGTTGGCATTTACCTCAACCCTGAGTTTGGCGCAACGTACGAGCAACAAGTGAGAACCATTGCTTTAACGTCGTTTTTAAATGAGCTTTTACAAGAGATCCGCAGACTGTGTGAAGGTGAGACAAGCCACGAAGAAGTGTTGCATTTACTGGCGGTGCTGCATGATCAAATTTTGAAACGCAACGTGCAGACATTTCAGTTATTGCTGCCACAAGATAGACGACTAAAACTGATTTTCGAGCGACTGACTGACGAGCCAGCGTTGAGCTGTTCGCTAAAAGAGTGGGGGGAGAAAATTGGGGCGTCTGAGCGTACTTTATCACGGCTGTTCGCCAAGGAATTCAACACTTCATTTCTACTTTGGCGGCAACAAATTCGGCTAATTTACTCGCTTTCTTTGTTAGATGAATCGTTGCCAATCCAAGCCATTGCAGACCTAGTGGGTTATCAAAATGACTCATCCTACATCAAAGCATTTAAAGCCTATTTTGATATGACGCCACAACAGTTTAGAGTGAACGGCGCATCGCGCAGGTAGAAATACAGAGCTTCGACTTCACTTAATGCTTTTGAGTGGAAGTCGCGAAACTTCCTTTTTGAATTTCAATTACATGGTATGAATAACAATGGCACCAACGATAAATACTCGAGTGAATCAATTCTGTTTTGGTCAACCCAAAACGTCGCTGTCGTTGGAAAAAGAGCCCCTCAAACCGCTTGCTCAGGGCAAGGTTCGGGTGCGACTGGAAGCCACCAATATTAACCCAAGTGACTTGCTTTCCATTCATGGTGTTGGGCAATACCGCCGCGTTCACGTACCACCTCGCGTGCCGGGGTTTGAAGCGGTTGGGCGTGTGGTGGAAGTCAGTGCTGTTGGTCAAACTGGCTTTCAAGTTGGGCAAAAAGTGTTGGTGGCGATGAGTGGGACTTGGCAATACTACATCGATGCTTCGCCCGAGAATCTTTTTCCGTTACCTGAAAGTTTGGATAACGGCTATGCCTGCCAGTTGTACATCAACGCGCTAACCGCGTGGGTTATCACCACTAAAGTGGCTAAGTTGAACAAAGATGATGTGGTGATCATCAATGCAGCAGGGTCAGCGATCGGTAAGATATTTGCCCAGCTCGCCCATTCACTGGGTTTTAAACTGATTGCTGTGACCTCAAAGCCAGACGAGTATCCGTACGATACTATTCCAGTGTTGGACGCGAAGAAAGACTTACAAGCGCAGCTGCAAACGCGCCAACTGCCACAACCAACGGTCGCTCTGGACGCGATAGGTGGTGAGGCTGGCACGGATCTCATTCGTACCTTGAAAGAAAACGGCCAATACATCAACTACGGAACATTGTCGTTAACGCCTTATACGCCTGAGTTTTTTGAATCGATGAAGGCCAACAACATCGACTTTAGTACATTCTTTTTGCGGTATTGGGAAGAATCGGTAGGTAAAGGCGGGAGAAAGACGGTGTTCGCTGAAATGTTAGAACACTTTATTAGCAGCGACATAAAGTTAAACGTTGCATATGATCTGTCGTTAGAGGACTTTCAAACAGCGATTGAAATGGTTGAGCGACGCTCGTCAGCAGTGTCAGGAAAAATCATTTTGACGCTGTGAATTACAGTGGGCCTGTTGAGAAAAGGGAGGATAAAATCCTCCCTTTTTTATGGGTTTATTTGTAATGATAGGGCTATTTTAGATGGAAGATTTGCTCTGTTTCGAGCGATGTCATCGCACGTACTTGACGCCAAATGTAATAAAAAATACCGAACATCATCAACATACTTGGGATGGCAATCATTGGGTAACTGTACAGCGTCATTTTTCCTAACTCTTCGTTAAAGGCAGCAGTACCAGAAGGGCTAGTCACAATCCAAGTCGCAAGGAAGTAGTTCATTGCAGATGAGAACGCAAAAGTACTTGCAAACAGGTAGTTAGAAGACATAAGGCAACGTTCGAACGCATCGGTTTTACCATTTTCTTTTAAACGTTGGTTAATCAACGCGAGGTTCAACACAGTGTCATTCAGTACTAACTTCTGCATCAGCGGGTAGCGGGTAAACGTTGAACCCAAAACCGCTAAACCGATCAGGCCAGGAATCAGGGCTTCTTTTAGTGCTAACCAGCGTGTATCAAGCTCTAACAAGCCGATGCCACCAGTTAGTAGAACACTGATAAAGCCCAGAGCAGAAATAAAGTTAAATTTCTTGTTACGGACAAGGTCCATACCGCCATAAATGATAGGAAATAGCAAAGCGACAACCAGCGCCATTGCTGTCCCTAGATGCTCATCGCCACTAAACTTCATCAAAATGAAGGAAGGGATAAATACGTTGAAAAGGATTTCAAATAAGGGATTCGGCTTTTTCGCCGTCGTGTTACTCATAATGTTTTACTGACTCTACTCTATGTCGGCTGTTATTGTACTTTGACAAGAAGTGTTCATCTAGTCGCGCTTGATGTAAAGCGTTAAAGCGTCGAGTTGTGTAACGACTTATGAAATAGACCGGAGCATAGCCAGTTAGTTTACATGATTGACTACTTTTTGTGTCTTAATGACTCTCCTTCTGTGCGATGATCTGATTACGCGCTCTGAATAATCGAGTCGCCACTGTGTTGTGGTTGAGCCTCAAGGCTTGGGCAATTTCATCATGATTCAACCCTGCCACTAAGCTCAAGAGCAACGGCTCTCGGTATTTGGGTTCGAGAATCATCATTTGTTTTTGAAGCCAATCTTGGGCCATGTCGTAGTCACTGCCAGGGTAGGTTTTTGTCTGTATTGCACACTCATCAATGTCGACAAAATCGTACTGTTTTCTATCAAAGCGCCGAGCATTCTCACGACGCAAAATAGTAATGAGCCAAGACTTCGCGGCGTTGGGGTCATTTAATTTATCAAAGAATCGCCACGCTTTCAGAAAGGTTTCTTGCGCTAAATCTTGAGCAAGGTGGTGATCTTTGCATAACCAATACGCGAGACGGTAAATCTCTTGGTATCGATCTTTCGTCAGTGCTTCGTAACGTTTATGTTTTTCCATAGCATTAAGATAAAAAGTTTGGAGAGCACGTTGTGTCTGCCAGATGAACGACAACCCTTTTTATCGCTTTTACAGTGATAAAAAGGGTTGTTCGATTAGGAAGACAAATTCGAAGAGTTAACCTTCCAAATATCGAAGGGTGACTCTGATTTCTTTCTTACACGCTTAAAATGGTTGGTTGGAAAAGCGTGAGTACTGGATGGCATCTGCGACTTCCTGAGCTTTAGACTCTGAAGTCATAAGG
>NZ_WXWS01000646.1:0-6947 GCF_009904715.1 Vibrio sp. V42_P2S4T144
TTCATACACCGCTCGCAGAACATTACGACCTATACGTCCAAATCCATTGATCGCAACCTTTAGCATTTATCCTTCGCCCTACCAAAAATTTCGTGTCACAGATACTACCTGATCAGGCAGACAAACGCACCTGTTGAATCAAAGTAAAGCAGGATTAAAAAAGGTCGAGACTATGCTCGACCTTATTACAACGATAGATAATTAAAATGCGACGTCTAAACCTAACCAGTAGCGACGACCATCTTCAATATATCCGTATTCTTCGTAACTGATTTCCTCGTCCAGCAAGTTATAGATAGCGCCTTTAATACGAGTATTGTCGGTTAACTGGTATGTCACACCGGCGTCCACAAAGGTATAAGCTGGTTCTACAATACTGTTTCTTGATGGGCCAGTAACCGGATCCATTTCTTTACCTCGGTACGTGACTTTCGCCCAGCTCTCTAGATCTGTTGTCGTTTGCCAAGTCACATCCACATTAAACAGATGCTTTGGTAACTGCTGCAGCGGCATGCCTTTGTATTCACCTGTTTTTTGCTCTGAGTCGGTAAATGTGTAGCTCGAGCTAAGGTAAATGGTTTCCGTTAACGGCGATGCTAAGGTCGCTTCAATACCTTGTGTGACGGCTTCATCCACGTTAATACGGTACGTTGGATCTGCGCCCCATTGGTTTGGACCATCAGTACAGATAGTGTCTGGACAAACAACACGTGTGATCTTGTCTTTGAATTCGTTATGGAACGCTGTCAAAGAGACATCTAAGCCAGAATCACCTTGATACAAGACGCTGATTTCTTTGTTTAGCGACGTTTCAGGGTCAAGATCTGGGTTACCGTAGATATTACCGCCACCACTGACTTGCGCCCAGCCAGGAGTAATTTCACGTAATTGTGGAGAACGGAAACCTGTTGCCACACCGCCTTTCACCGTCCAAGACGGATCAACTCGCCATACACCGTAAACACGTGGACTAAAGTGCGCGCCATAGTTTTCGTCATGATCTAGACGACCACCAAGCGTAACGCTAAACGGATCAGCGATTCTCCATTCATCTTCAATGAAAACAGCCCACTGCGTATTCGATGTTTCAGTCTTCGACGACGCTTTGTTGGAGGTGAAATCCTCAAGCTCTGCATGAGTAGCGTCCACACCCGTCGTCAACGTATGGTTTCCAATACCAGTCACCAAGCTCGATTTGAACGTGGTGTTGGTGATCGTCATCTCACGAGATTTGTTCTCGCTCTCTTCTCGCTGTAAGTAAGTATCTGAAATGCCAATCGAATCCCAATCACCGTTGTGGCTTACCGTTACGTAATTACGACGATATTCATTCAGTGAATCTTCACACCCTCCACGACACCCAGTGGTCGGCACTGAAAGGCCCACATTGCCACGACGACTTTGTGCCGACGTGCCACCTTCTAATTGTACCGAGTGGCGCTCATTAATCTGGTAAGTCAGTTTTGAAGAGATACTCTGCATATCTTTATCTTCATAACCGTATTCGATGTCATCTTCTTCTCTGGTTGTGTACTGACCATATACTTGGAGAGATAAATTTTCAGCCAACGGACCATTAACGAAAAAGTTCGCGCTCTGCTCTCCCCCTGAGCGACTATTCTCTTGTAGTACCGTGCCCAGTTGAACATTACCCGTCCACTCTAGCGCATCTTTTCGTGTGATGACGTTAATCACACCACCAATCGCATCAGAACCGTAAAGCGTCGACATTGGGCCGCGAATAACTTCGATTCGCTCAATCGCTTGAAGAGGAGGTAACCAACCTTGTTCGATACCGGGGCCGTCGCTATTTGGACGAGTTTCACGCGTGCTTTGACGTTTACCATCGACCAGTATCAAAGTGTATTTAGAACCCATACCACGGATACTAATGTCGGTGGTATCACCACCACCTGTCACGACAACACCTGGCACACTTTTTAGTGCATCAGTCACATCGCGGTAATAACGAGAGTCCAACTCCTCACGTGAAATCACACTAATACTTGCAGGCGCGTCCGCTTGAGATTGCTCGTAGCTTGATGCAGTTACAACCACTGTTTCCATTTTAGAAACTGCATCATTGGCAAAAACATGAGGGACACTGACGAAGGCTAAAATACCAGTTGCGGTAATAACTGGCAGTCTAAGAGTAGACATCTACATCTCCATAATTGATAATGATTATTATTTTCGAAGGTGAATTATTCACAAATAGAATGAGATGCATAGTGAGAGTTATGGAACGGTTCTTTCCATTTATGGAACTCGTACATAACGCAGTAAGGAGTAAAAGAAATATGCACGACTTAGCATCAATTAGAGCCTTTGATGCGCTCAATCAGCATAAAAGTTTGACAGCCGCTGCTAAAGCCCTTAATCAGCCAAAATCAACGCTAAGTCGTCGCTTGGCACAATTAGAAGAAGACTTCGGTCAGGCTCTAACCGCTAGGCAAGGTAATCGATTAGTTCTGACAAGAGCTGGAGAAATCTTTGCCCACTACAGCCGCCAGATTCTTGAGTTAAGTGAAGAGAGTTATGATGCACTCCAAGGTTTAACGAACCAAGTTTCAGGGCCACTGCATATTGTTTGTCACACTGCCTTAGTTAGAAGCTGGCTCGGCGGCGTACTCAATCGTTTTCTTGCTGATAATCCCGATGTTAGAGTTCAACTTACCAGTGACTTTTCTGAGGCGCATCATGACCCAGATTTGTTCATCTGGCTCGGTGAACGTAAAGAGCTAGACTGGCGAAAAGAAGTGCTGGGGGTATTTCGCTATACGCCTTTTGCCTCTCCAAATTATCTAAAACAACATGGGCCTATACCGCACCCCAAAGAACTTGAAGCACATCCATGGATCGATTTTGGTTCAGTGCAAGAAAATGGATTGATGCTAGCACACCCTCAACACGGTGAGTTCTTTTTAGAACCCTTTGTTAGTCGCTTATACAGCGACAACATAGCAATGCAAATAGACAGTATCGCGAATGGTCATGGTATTGGACTGCTGCCGACTTGGACAGCATACGGCTATGAGAAACATCACCCAGGGCGAATCACGCCTTGCTTAGAAGGTTGGCTTTCTGAGCCTATTTCCATTAACTGCTATACACCAGCAGGACGACCACCACTGCGCTTATCCGTACTTTTAGACTGCATTCACCAAAGCATTCCACAAGGTTGGAAAACCTGACAAAAATAAAAAGGCCATCATAATGATGGCCTTTCTAACTTTAGCGTTTAACAATCGTCGTTTACGTTCGACTGTTTAGACGGTCCTGCAATTACGCTAGCAATTCTTTAGCTGTGTTCACTACGTTTTCAGTCGTGAAGCCAAACATCTCGAATAGCTGACCAGCAGGTGCTGATTCACCGAATGTTGTCATACCGATGATGCGACCGTCGAAGCCTACGTACTTGTACCAGAAATCCGCAATGCCCGCTTCAATAGCGATACGTGCCGTTACGTCTGATGGCAGTACAGATTCACGGTAAGCGGCGTCTTGTTTGTCGAATGCATCTGTTGATGGCATTGAAACAACGCGTACTTTCTTGCCTTCTGAAGTTAGTTGCTCAGCGGCTTTCACTGCAAGCTCAACCTCAGAACCTGTTGCGATAAGGATTAGCTCAGGCTTACCTTCGCTATCTTTCAGGATGTAAGCACCTTTCGCGATGTCTGCGACTTGTTCAGCAGTACGCTCTTGTTGCGCTAGGTTTTGACGAGAGAAGATAAGTGCAGTTGGTGCATCTTTACGTTCAATCGCTAGTTTCCATGCAACTGCAGACTCAACTTGGTCACATGGGCGCCATGTGCTCATGTTTGGAGTTACACGTAGAGACGCCATTTGCTCAACAGGTTGGTGAGTTGGGCCATCTTCGCCAAGACCGATCGAATCATGCGTGTAAACTTGGATGTTCTGAATTTTCATCAGCGCAGCCATACGCATTGCGTTACGAGCGTATTCCATGAACATTAGGAATGTTGCGCCGTAAGGAACGAAACCACCGTGCAATGCGATACCGTTGATGATAGCAGTCATACCGAATTCGCGTACACCGTAGTGGATGTAGTTGCCAGAGAAGTCCTCCGTTTCTAGAGACTTAGAACCAGACCACATGGTCAGGTTAGAAGGCGCTAGGTCAGCAGAACCACCCATAAACTCAGGAAGCATTTGACCAAACGCTTCTAGTGCATTTTGCGATGCTTTACGTGATGCAATGTTCGCTGGGTTTGCTTGAAGATCGGCAATGATTTGGTTCGCTTTTTCTTCCCACTGTGCAGGAAGTTCGCCGTTTAGACGACGTTTAAGCTCTGCCGCTTCAGCAGGGTAAGCTGCAGCGTATGCTTCGAATTTTTCATTCCAAGCTGCTTCTTTCGCGGCGCCCGCTTCTTTTGCATCCCACTCAGCGTAAACATCTGCCGGGATCTCAAATGGGCCGTACTCCCAACCTAGGTATTCGCGAGCCGCTTGGATTTCATCGTGACCTAGTGGTGCACCGTGACAGTCGTGCGAACCAGACTTGTTAGGAGAACCGAAACCGATAATTGTTTTGGTACAGATAAGCGTAGGACGTGGGTCCGCTTTTGCTGCTTCAATTGCTGCGTTGATCGCGTCTGAGTCGTGACCATCGACTGCTGGGATTACATGCCAGCCGTACGCTTCAAAACGCTTAGGTGTATCGTCAGAGAACCAGCCTTCAACGTGACCGTCGATAGAAATGCCGTTGTCATCCCAGAACGCGATCAGTTTGCCTAGACCTAACGTCCCAGCAAGAGAGCATGCTTCATGCGAGATGCCTTCCATTAGACAGCCGTCACCCATGAACACATACGTAAAGTGGTCAACGATATCGTGACCTTCTTTGTTGAACTGTGCCGCTAGTGCTTTCTCTGCGATCGCCATACCAACAGCGTTAGTTATGCCTTGACCTAGAGGACCCGTTGTTGTCTCGATACCAGGCGCGTAGCCGTACTCTGGGTGACCTGGGGTTTTTGAGTGCAATTGACGGAAGTTTTTCAGATCGTCAATAGATAGCTCGTAACCGCTTAAGTGCAGTAGAGAGTAAATAAGCATTGACCCATGACCGTTTGACAGCACAAAGCGATCGCGGTCGGCCCACTCTGGGTTTGAAGGGTTATGGTTTAGGTGAGAGCGCCAAAGAACTTCAGCGATATCAGCCATACCCATTGGTGCGCCTGGGTGGCCTGAGTTAGCTTGTTGAACACCATCCATGCTTAGAGCACGAATTGCATTGGCAAGATGTTTACGAGACGACATGTCTGCTCCTGAGTACATTAAGCGAAACGAAAAGTAGGTCATAATTCTCTCAAAGCCCTGTTGGGTGTGCAAACGTTTTCCAGTCCAAAACCTCACAAATATTGCACCTTTCGCGCCAAATCGTTCGAAGTTCTTAAAATTATCAATAAATCAGGCAAACGTTTGGTTATAACAAAAACCAAAAAAGAGCTTGTAATTCGAGCAATCAAATTTAGAATAGACGTCTAGATGTAGATACACCTACAAAAATTAGTATTAATTTGCGCTGGAGAGTTTATCATTCCCCAGTTTTAAACCAGATATAGTGGAGCTAACATGGCTAAGCACCTGTTTACTTCTGAGTCAGTATCAGAAGGTCATCCAGATAAAATTGCAGACCAGATTTCTGATGCGGTTCTTGACGCGATTCTAGAGCAAGATCCAAAGGCTCGTGTTGCATGTGAGACTTACGTTAAAACCGGTATGGTAATGGTGGGTGGTGAAATCACGACTTCAGCATGGGTAGACATCGAAGAGTTAACTCGTGAAACCGTTCGTGAAATCGGCTACGTACATTCAGATATGGGCTTTGACGCAGATTCTTGTGCGGTACTAAACACAATCGGTAAACAGTCGCCAGATATCAACCAAGGTGTTGATAAAGCTGACCCTAAAGAACAAGGTGCAGGCGACCAAGGCATCATGTTTGGTTACGCTTGTAACGAAACTGAAGTACTAATGCCAGCGCCAATTACTTACTCTCACCGTCTTGTTCAAAAGCAAGCAGAAGTTCGTAAAAACGGCACACTACCTTGGTTGCGTCCTGATGCAAAATCTCAGGTAACATTCCAATACGATCAAGGTAACATCGTTGGTATCGACGCGGTTGTTCTTTCAACTCAACACTGTGATTCAATCTCAACTTCAGACCTGCGTGAAGCGGTAATGGAAGAGATCATTAAGCCAGTGCTACCTTCTGAGTGGATCAACAAAGAAACAAACTTCTTCATTAACCCAACCGGTCGCTTCGTAATCGGTGGTCCTATGGGTGACTGTGGTCTAACTGGTCGTAAGATCATCGTAGATACCTACGGCGGCGCAGCTCGTCACGGTGGCGGTGCGTTTTCTGGTAAAGATCCATCAAAAGTTGACCGTAGTGCAGCATACGCAGCACGCTACGTAGCGAAAAACATCGTAGCGGCAGGCATGGCTGACCGTTGTGAGATCCAACTTTCTTACGCAATCGGTGTTGCTGATCCAACGTCTATCATGGTGGAAACGTTCGGTACTGAGAAAGTATCTCACGACATCATCATTGAAGCGGTTCGTCAATTCTTCGACCTACGTCCATACGGTCTACAAGAAATGCTTAACCTTCTTCAACCTATCTACAAGAAGACAGCGGCTTACGGTCACTTCGGTCGTGAAGAATTCCCGTGGGAAGCAACAGACAAAGCTGCACTTCTACGCGATTTCGCTGGCATCAAATAATCAAGCCAAGCAAGAATCAATCAAGCCCTCGCCTATGGTGGGGGCTTTTTATTTTCAGCAACTTTTATCTAGTCATTTCGACTCATACCGCCCTGCCCCACAAAGCAGTCCTGTTTCTCCCTCATTTTTATACCGAATAAATTTTAAGCAATTATTTGTAAATTATCCCATCTCCGCCAATAGTTAAAATATTGTTA
>NZ_WXWS01000681.1:0-6901 GCF_009904715.1 Vibrio sp. V42_P2S4T144
AATCAATAGAGAAGCGAATGCAACAAGCCACTTTTTCACTTGTTAACTCCCAATGTTGTTGAATTGATATGGGAAATAGGACCAATCCTTTCAATCCGATTACCTATATCAACTGTTGAATATCAGTTTTATGTCTATAAAAAATAATGGCTAGCTCTTGGAGAGCTAGCCATAGATTCAATCACTTGGAGGAATTAACCACCGAAGTCATCTAGTAGGATGTTTTCATCCTCTACCCCTAGATCTTTCAGCATGCCGATTACAGCAGCGTTCATCATAGGTGGACCACACATGTAGTATTCACAGTCTTCTGGCGCTTCGTGATCACGTAGGTAGTTCTCGTAAAGAACGTTGTGAATAAAGCCAGTGTAACCGTCCCAGTTATCTTCTGGAAGTGGATCAGACAGTGCACAGTGCCATACGAAGTTGTCATTCTCAGCTTGTAGCATATCGAAATCTTCTACGTAGAACATTTCACGCTTAGAACGTGCGCCATACCAGAAAGACATCTTACGCTTAGAGTGCAGACGCTTAAGTTGGTCGAAGATGTGTGAGCGCATTGGAGCCATACCAGCACCACCACCAACGAATACCATTTCTGCATCTGTATCTTTCGCAAAGAACTCACCAAATGGACCAGAAATAGTACACTTGTCGCCTTCTTTTAGAGACCAGATGTACGAAGACATGATGCCTGGTGGTACGTCTGGGTTGTTCGGCGGCGGAGTTGCGATACGAACGTTAAGCATGATGATACCGTGCTCTTCTGGGTAGTTAGCCATAGAGTATGCACGAATGGTCTCTTCATTAACTTTAGACTCGTAACGGAAAAGGTTGAACTTCTCCCAGTCTTCACGGTATTCCTCAGGAATATCGTAGTCTGCGTATTTCACGTGGTGAGCAGGAGCTTCAATCTGGATGTAACCACCAGCACGGAAAGGTACTGATTCGCCATCTGGAATTTGTAGCTTAAGCTCTTTGATGAATGTCGCTTTGTTATCGTTAGAGATAACAGTACATTCCCACTTCTTAACGCCGAAGATTTCTTCAGGAAGCTCGATATCCATGTCAGTTTTCATTGCAACCTGACACGCTAGACGCTCACCTTCACGCGCTTCACCTTTAGTAATATGGTCAAGCTCGGTTGGTAGGATGTCGCCACCACCTGATTTAACTTTTACGCGACACTGACCACATGAGCCACCGCCACCACAAGCAGAAGATACGAATACGCCAGCACCTGCTAGAGCACTCAGTAGCTTACCACCTGGTTGTGTAACGATCGCCAGAGAAGGGTCATCGTTCACAGAAATTGTAATGTCACCTGTTGGTACAAGCTTAGACTTAGCGAAAAGAATCACTAGTACTAGTGCAAGTACGATCAGAGTAAACATCACTACACCAAGAATAATGTCCATTGACTATTCCTTAATTGTTGCGGTTTACCCGACTTACAGTTGAACACCAGAGAAAGACATAAAGCCTAACGCCATAAGACCTACAGTGATAAATGTGATACCAAGACCACGTAGACCTGGAGGTACGTCAGAGTACTTCATCTTCTCACGGATACCTGCAAGAGCAACGATTGCTAGCATCCAGCCCACACCAGAGCCGAAACCGTAAACGATCGATTCAGCAAAGTTGTAGTCACGTTGTACCATGAAAGATACACCACCGAAGATTGCACAGTTTACTGTGATCAGCGGTAGGAAGATGCCTAGCGCGTTGTACAAAGGTGGGAAGAAACGATCTAGGACCATCTCTAGAATCTGTACAAGTGCTGCAATTACACCGATAAAGGTGATGAAGTTTAGGAAGCTAAGGTCCACGCCCTCAACTAACGCGTTCTCTCTCAGAACTAGGTTGTATACCAGGTTGTTCACAGGAACAGCGATAGTCAGAACTACCACAACTGCAACACCTAGGCCGAAAGAGGTCTTAACCTTCTTAGATACGGCAAGGAAAGTACACATACCTAGGAAGAAAGACAGAGCCATGTTTTCGATGAAAATCGATTTAACTAACAGACTAATGTAATGTTCCATGACGTCCTTACTCCTTCGCTTCTACTTGTTCTGGTTTCAGAATACGGATTACCCAGATAAGGAAGCCGATTAGGAAGAATGCTGATGGTGCTAGTAGCATTAGGCCGTTAGGCTGGTACCAACCACCGTTGCTCACTAGAGGTAGAACTTCTAGACCAAATAGTTTGCCTGAGCCAAATAGCTCACGGAAGAAACCTACAGTGATAAGAACGAAGCCGTAACCTAGACCGTTACCAATACCGTCAATAAGAGATGGTACTGGCGCAGACTTCATTGCGAATGCTTCAGCACGACCCATTACGATACAGTTAGTGATAATCAGACCAACGAATACAGATAGCTGTTTAGAGATATCGTATAGGTAAGCTTTTAGCACTTGGTCTACCACGATTACTAACGATGCGATGATTGCCATCTGAACAATGATACGCACACTGTTAGGAATGTGGTTACGGATCAATGAAACAGAGAAGTTAGACAACGCAGTTACAAATGTTACCGCTAGTGTCATTACAAAAGCTGTTTCTAGTTTAGTTGTTACTGCAAGAGCAGAACATACACCAAGAACTTGTAGCGCGATTGGGTTGTTATCCAATACTGGCGCTAGAATGCTCTTTTTAACGTTTTGTGCACTAGACATTAGTTAAGTTCTCCGTCACGAACTTTTGCTAGGAAAGGACCAAAGCCCATATCACCTAACCAGAAGTCAAATGTGTGTTGAACACCATTACTAGTGAGCGTCGCTCCTGATAGGCCATCAACACCGTGCTCAGAACCTTGCGGTGCGCCGCCTTTCACGACCTTAATCGCTGGCTGGTGATCTTCATTGTACAATTTCTTGCCAATGAATTGATCGCGCCATGAAGGGTTCTCTACTTCACCACCAAGTCCAGGAGTTTCACCTTGCTCGTAGTAAGTAATAGCAGACACAGTGTTACCATCAGTTTCAACGGCTACAAAGGCATACATCATCGACCATAGTCCTTTACCGTGCATAGGCAGGATAACTTTTTGGACTTCATCTTGATCTTTTACAAGGTACACCACTGCTGTATTCGCGCGACGACGGATATCAGCTACGTCTTCTTCTGGTGTCAATGCGATTGAACGTTCTGCATCTTTTGATGCTTCACGTTGATCGTACGTAGATGCATTACCCTCAGTAAAGTTACCTGTTTCAAGGTCTACTAGACGAGGTTCGATGTACTCAGCAAATAGCTCTGGTACTTTCTTACCGTTTGCGTCAATGCCTGCAACTTCAACGATCTTTGATTGCTTATCTAGGACAGCGTTAGCTTTTTGCTTATCACGCAGACCTACTGCTGCTGTTGATACGATGATTGAACAAACAAGGCTCAACCCGATAACAACACCCAGCGTCTTTTTAATGCTGTCGTTATTACTTGCCATAGCGTGCTAGTCTCCGCTTGATGTTCTTCTCAATCACTACATGGTCGAACAGAGGTGCGAATAGGTTCGCGAATAGAATCGCCAGCATCATACCTTCTGGGTACGCTGGGTTAACTACACGGATCATCACACACATTGCACCAATCAGGATGCCGTACCACCATTTACCTTTGCTAGTAAATGACGCTGATACTGGGTCCGTTGCCATGAAGAACATACCGAATGCAAAACCACCTAGAACTAGGTGCCAGTGCCATGGCATATTAAACATTGGATTAGTGTCAGAACCGATCACGTTAAACAGAGTCGATACTGCGATCATACCGATCATCACACCCGCAATGATGCGCCATGAAGCGATTCGCATGTAAACGATCATCGCTGCACCGATCATTAGAGCTAGAGTCGATACTTCACCAATTGAACCAGGGATGTTACCGATGAACGCGTCCATCCAAGTGATAGGAGCGCCAGTTACTGTGTTAACTAGAGCACCGTTACCACCTTGAGCCCATTGGCTAAGAGCAGTAGCACCAGAGAAGCCGTCAGCTGCAGTCCATACTACGTCACCCGAAATTTGCGCTGGGTAAGCGAAGAATAGAAATGCACGACCTGCAAGTGCAGGGTTAAGGAAGTTACGACCTGTACCACCGAAGATCTCTTTTGCTACAACAACACCAAATGTGATACCTAGCGCCGCTTGCCATAGAGGTAGCGTTGGTGGAACGATAAGTGCGAATAAGATAGAAGTTACAAAGAAACCTTCGTTAACTTCGTGCTTACGCACCATACAGAACAACACTTCCCAGAAACCACCAACAATAAATACTGTTGCGTAGATTGGCAGGAAGTAAGTCGCACCTAGTAGCATCTTACTGCCAACACCCGCTTCCGCACCGATAGTGCCGCCAAGCATTTCTGTTAGCCAGTAGTGCCAGTTACCTGCGATAACTGTCGCTAGTTGGTCACCAGCGTACATGTGGTTAAGTGCTGCAATAGCTTGGCCACCTGCGTTGTACATACCCCAGAACATTGCTGGGAATACCGCAAACCAAACCATGATCATGATACGTTTTAGGTCAACGCTATCACGAACGTGCGAGCTTTTATTTGTTACGATACCTGGTGTGTAAAAAACTGTTGCTACAGCTTCGTACAGGGCAAACCATTTTTCGTGTTTGCCACCAGGCTCAAAATGATGCTCGATGTCTTCAAGAAACTTTTTAAGAGCCATGAAAATTACCCTTCCTTCTCGATAGTATCTAGGCATTCACGAAGTAACGTACCGTACTCGTACTTACCTGGACATACAAAGGTACACAATGCTAGATCTTCTTCATCCAGTTCAAGCGCACCCAGTGCTTGAGCACTGTCTGTGTCGCCGGCACATAGATCACGAAGCAGCAAAGTAGGCTCCATATCTAGAGGCATTACGCGTTCGTAGTTGCCAATTGGAACCATTGAACGATCACTACCATTGGTCGTCGTTGTCATATTGAACAACTGACCTTTGAATACGTGACCAAGGAAAGAGCGAGTTACCGAGAACTTATTCTTACCAGGCATTGCCCAGCCAAATAGTTCTTTTTCACGGCCTTCACGTAATACAGAAACCTGTTGATGGTAACGGCCAAGGTATGCGTGTGGACCAGTTGCATGTGTACCTGTTAGTACTGAACCAGAGATCACACGAACTTCGCCAGGCATCAGCTCGTTATCTGTTAGGTCATCTAAGCTTGCACCCATTACGGTACGAACTAGACGAGGGTTATTCACAACTGGGCCAGCTAGAGACACAACACGATCTGTGCATAGCTCACCAGTTAGGAACAGCTTACCGAACGCGATAACGTCTTGGTAGTTGATGCTCCATGCCACATTCTCTGCATTTACTGGGTATAGGAAATGCATGTGGGTGCCAGCAAGACCTGCTGGGTGAGGGCCATCGAAGACGTGTTCTTCTACGTTAGACTGTGAAGAGCGTGGCAAGCTAGTGCCAGATTTACATACGTAAACCTTGCCTTCTGTCAGGGCTGAAAGAATGTCTAGACCAGCAATGAATGCTTCTTGTTGCTCATTAATGATCAACTCAGGCTTAGCTGCTAGTGGATTAGTATCCATTGCAGTTACGAAAATAGCCTTAGTAGAAGACTCGATTGCAGGAACCTTGCTAAACGGACGAGTACGTAAAGCGGTCCATAAGCCAGAGTCAACCAACTGAGTCTTGATCACTTCACGATCTAGACCTGAAAGTTGAGCGGCTTCGAACTTATCAAATGTCACCTGCTCTTCACCTGCCACTTCAATCACTACAGATTGAAGGACACGTTTAGCGCCACGGTTAACTTCGATCACTTTACCGGCTGCTGGTGCAGTAAATTTCACGCCTGGGTTCTTTTTATCTTCAAAAAGAACTTGCGCTTTTTTCACTTCATCACCAACGCGGACATGCATGGTAGGTCGCATGCCAACGTACTCTTCGCCAAGCAAGGCGACTTTTTTGATGGTCTTACCATCATTAATCACCTGGGATGGAGTTCCTGCGATAGGAAGATCCAAGCCCTTCTTTATTGTAATCATACGCACTTGCACTACTTTTATCGGGAAAAAGATTCTTTTGATTGCGTAACTTTTAGACACGACATCAGTGTCCGGTTTTGATGTTGTTTTAAACATCAAAATCGCAACATCCTATTAAAAATCTCGTCACAAGGAATACGCGAGATTTATCAGGTGCCGTAGTCTAGCATTTTTTAGGAACTTGATGCCATGATCAATCATTAGAATAGAGGGGTTATTTCGGTAGAATCAGGTCTAAAAGGTCAAAGAATAGTCATAACTTTGACCCATCGCACAAATGCCATATTCCATACATATCTTATGGAAAAGTGATATTCATCGCCTGAAATATTCTGCAATTTCCATTCATTTGTTGAAACACTGTTAACACATTTTTTAACCAGAATTTGTGCCACGTTAACGTCCCTAAAGAATGTAAAACGAAAAAAGATGGCCTTAAGCCACCTTTCTCTGCACCTTTATATCTTGCGTTTTTAGTGACCACCACCCATACACATCGGGCTATCAGGGGCGCCATCTTGTTCACGCTTCCACTCTTCATCAGTATATGTATGAATAGCTAATGCATGAATGTGGTTGTCCAGTTCATCTGCCAAAATTTGATGAACTTGACGATGGCGCCCAATCAAACGCTGTCCCGCGAACGAATCACTCACAACAATCACTTTGAAATGACTCTCTGAGCCTGGTGGCACATTATGCATGTAGCTCTCATTAATGACTTTGAGATAGCTGGGTTGCAGCTCACTGTGTAGTTTCTTCTCTATGATTTCTTGGATCATATTCGTTCCTCATTGATGCGAATTCCATAAGTATATACCTAAGTAAAGCAGACATGCATCACTCAAACGTCACTCTCATTA
>NZ_WXWS01000015.1:0-6900 GCF_009904715.1 Vibrio sp. V42_P2S4T144
GGCCTCGCTCGACAGGGTGTTCGTGGCCCCACCAGCCGCTATGAAATAGATGCCACAGTCGTTGATCAATACATACGCTACCCCTACGACAAAACCAATCAGTTAGCCACGGGACGCCCTGTGATCTATCTAGTTGTAGATACGTGGTCTGGCATGTTTGTTGGCACTCATGCTTGTTTTCACGGCCCAGATTGGACGGGAGCATCACAAGCCCTTTTCAATGCTTTTACCAACAAAGTCCAGTTTGCTAAACGCTATGGCGTTGAAATTACTGAAAACGAATGGCCGTGCCACCATGTCTGCTCACAGTTAGTCATGGATCGAGGTTCCGAGTATACAGACCGTAACATTGAAAGCATGCTTAAGGGTGAAATTGGCTTATCAATCGCCAGTTTCGCTCCGTATCATCGCGGGGATTGTAAAGGAACTGTCGAGAAAGCATTTGATATTTTTCATCAAAATGCTGTTCGATTTGTGCCTGGTCAAGTCATGAAAGTACCCAGCAAGGAAGAACAACACGCTTCTAGAAAAGCGTCGATGTCCTTCGAAGCATTCATGGAAAAGCTCATAAGGACAATCATTTATACCAATAACAACCGCCTTAGAAAGAACAACCATAACTTCGAGATGTCTCGTGATGATGTTGGTTTCTCTCCTAGAGACTTATATCTCTACGGGCTAGAAGAAATGGTGATACCGCCAGCTCAGATTCCTGAAGAGCGACTTCGTTTCGCATTGCTACCTGCTGACAAGGCGACTGTGAGAATGGAGGGCGTTTACTTTAAGGGGCTGTATTACAGCGCTAACAAAATCATTCATAAACAATGGTTAGACAAAGCTCGTAATTTTGGTCGATACACAGTGGAAGTTCGATACGACCAAAATTCAACGAACTTTATTTGGTGTAAAGACCCTGAATCTAACGAACTAATTACTTTAGAACTCACTGATCGCTCTGAAACGTATCGTAATCAAATTTGGCAATCGACCCTTCATGAAATCGAATTAACCAAACAAAAACAAAGCCTTCATGAAGAACATTCATTCGCTAACAAAATTGAGTTCTTAAACAAACTGGATGAAATCGATAAACAAGCAAAAGCTGACGCTCGATACTTAAAAACATCGTCAGCAAAGTCTATCCAGACAGGTATCAAAGAACGAAAGAGTATCGTCTCTTCTATTGAACGCAGCAAACAATCTGAGCAGATAGCAGCAACCTTAAGTTCCGAAGATAACGCTAGCTCCACTGCTAAAAAGAATACCCAACACTTGGAAACACCTGATTTTTTTGACTTTGATGATGAACAAGATGATAGCTAATTATATACCTCACCCTAACTCTCAGATGGCACAAAATCCTCTGATTGAAGCGCTAGGAATGCCATTGCTACCTAAACAATTTATCCAGGCAACAACACTATCTCCTGACATGATGATTGATGTCAGTTCGCTCCCTACTGAGCATCATGGTTACTACACCAGAACATTCATTGATAACCTATCTGAGTGCTATGTTGTTCAGGATGAAGCCCCACGCCTTTATGACACCGTATTTCGCATGATTGAACGAGGCTATATCTATCGCAACCCTTTGGTGTATGGCGATATTAAACAATTGCAATTTGCCGACTCTATTGAAATACCTGAAGGGCAAGAGCGCACTCTAAAGCAAACAGCAAATCAGCAGAGTTTTTTGGTAGCAGGTCTATCAGGTCGCGGAAAGTCAGCGATGGTAGAAAGCATCTTGTCTGCCATTCCTCAAGTCATTTCACATCAAGAGTACCAAGGACAAAGGTTCATCTACGAACAGATTGTCTGGCTTAAGATCGATATCCCAACAGCTCGCGGGCAGCGTGCACTACTCTGGAGGATTCTTGAGTCCATCGATTCGGTAACTGGTGAGAATTATTATGAGTCACATCAGAAAAGCTCAGTTACGGCGCTCATGATTGCGGTTCGTAAGGCGCTACTCATCCATGGTGTTGGGATTATTGTTCTAGATGAAGCTCAGAACCTATCTGAAACTCGACAGTACGAGAAAGTTGGTAACAACGAGAACGCCACACTAAAGTTCGTGGAAGAGTTGTTTAACAAGGTTGGTGTACCACTATTACTCGTCGGGACACTATCAACACTTAATCTGTTTTCTAAAGAGATGACTGCCGCTAGGCGAATTGGAAAGACAGGGTCGCTAATCTTAGAGCAATGTGATGTTGAAAGCTCGTTTTGGAAACGCTTCATTAAGCAAATGTGCCCGACACAATTACTTAAAAATCAGACCACTGACATTGATACTCTAACGCGCCATGTTCACTACTTATCAGCAGGGATCCCTGCTATCGCAAGCAGCCTAATAAAGGCCACATTGTCTTATCTGACTTATCTAACACCAAACAATCAAGACCTAAGCATGGCTGCTCTAGACCATGTATTCAAAGAGCAATTTCTCTTGGTCTCAGGCGCATTAACTGCACTAAAGCGAGGTCAGTTTTATAAATATGAGGATTGCAATCCTTTATCTCAATTGCACTCGGTTCAACAGGATTTGTTTTCAGAAAGTGGCTCAAATATTGACGGCAACCAAGTCTGTAAGCAATCCCCAAGAAGCTCTCGTTCTGCCGCAAACCTTACTGAGAAAGACCAAGAAATGCTAGAGAGCTTAACTCCTGAAGCCTTACTAGCGCAGGCTAGAAAGTATGAATAACATCTTGTACCTACTACCGAACGAACACCTAAGAAGCTTCCTTAGCCGAGTTCATACTATGTCCCCTTTTGGCACTTTTGCTACTTCAGCAAAACGTCTAGGGCTGGCAAATTTCAGTGCGTCGCCAGTTACAGTCATGTCTGACCTAGACGCCATACTGATGAATATTCTTAATGATGACAATCGTTCGATTTGGCAAATGCATATGCACGGTAACGTCATCGAGTCTTTCCTCAACGAGCGAGAGAAGCGCGAACTACCATTGTTTTTGAAAGGAAAGCCATATGACATCGACTTTACGCAATCCCAAACGGTACATAATCGTTTGTGGCGTTACTGCAAAGACTGTATTGCTGAAGACTTAGATACTGTTGGTATTTCATATTTTCACCAACATCACCAACTACAGGGGGTTTTTCACTGCTACAAACACGGAACGAGGCTCATTAATAGCTGTTCTTCATGCAGTTACACTGTAAAAAATCTTAGTCGAATGCAAACCCCAACATTAATCTGTCCGAGCTGTGGTTCCAGCATGATAAGTCAGGGAGCGTATTATGATGAAACAATGCTAAGAGTTGAACAGCTTATGTTGGCGTTAAATGAGCAAACGCTCACCCTATGCCTTGAATCCGTGCAACAAAATACGTTGGCACGCATGGGGTTTACGCTTGAGCAAACTGATACGTTGGCTTTTAAGAAAGCTTGTGGCGATTGGTACAAAGAAATTTTCATGACTCTAGGGAAAGGCGCTCTAGAGCAGTACTTCTCGAATACGAGGAAAGTAAATGATCACATAATTTCTCCCACTATGAGGACTACACGATTATTTTTATCGACTTCAACAAACAGATTTAGTCCACCACTGATCTACATTCTCATGCTGGTTGCTACAGGACAGTTATAGACCTATGTACCTGCACGAAATAGCTGGTGAAGCATTTTATAGCCTTGTTGCGCGACACCACGCAGCCTCACCAAGACGCTCGCTACGCGAAAAAAACCGAGCTCTCCTAGGGCGCACAGATGTTCGCATTAACCCCCAGCTTCCTTGCATGCTCGAACAAGTTGCCAAACAGACTTCAATAGATGCGGAAAGGTTGTTGTTTAACAGTACTTGTTTCCCTGTTGTCGGCGCTTGCCTTCAAGATAACAAAAGCAAAGCAAGACTTAGATTGCACCTGTTGAGCAATGATGGCAGTCACATCGCGGTCTTATCACGTACTACTTCTTCTCGGTTAAGGTTTAGCAGCGCACTAAAGTTCTGTCCGCAATGCCTTGAGGAAGACACATTGAAATGGGGGCATGGTATTTGGCGTACCGTACATCAGTATTGCGGTATGTTCGTTTGTCCAAAGCATGCTTGTTGGCTGCAATATGCACCGACAGATGCCGATGGCCTTAACAAACGCATCGAACTACCACCAACACCTTACGATAGATGTTTCCATGGTTCTGATCTTTGTTTAGAACGAGCTTTGAGGTTATCGCAATTCATCAGTAGTTGGCATCGCTATGAATACGAACGTCGATACGAGCATATTGCTACACCCTCTCACTCATCTTGGATGATTAAGACCCATTTGTTAACTCCGAAAGGACAGATCAGGCAATCAGAAGCCGTCAATCGTCTACAAGACTTTTGGGCTCCTCTATTTGCTGGTGCAAAGCTACTGCCTTCGAAGCTATATAAATTCAATTTCTTAAGGTGCCTTCTCCTAAACGACCACTACAACCATTACATACAGCATGCATTGGTTGGTGCTTTCTTTGCGAAGAACGCCAAGTGTTACTTTCGACAAACTTCTCAGGTCTCGAACTATTGTAGTCGGGAATCTCATAAGCCTCGTGTCTGTCTATCCGAGTTGGCCTCAGGAAACCCGCTTCGTTCTGTCGCCAAGGCGACAGGGTGTTCGGTTGGCTTTCTAGCAGCCATGGCGCAACGCAATGGGGTCACAATCAAGCATCGATTTAAAAGACTCAACGATGCATTAGTCGACCAAATATTGAGACTCGCTTTTCGCGGGGTTCATAGACGAGATATCGCCAAATTATGCGGTGTTAGCGTTGGTACTGTAGAACAGCAAATAAATGCGATGTCAGGATTATCCGCATGGAGAAAACGACTCTGGTTCTGCCAAAAACGACATCAATATCGTCAAACACTCCAGAAGATCATTTCCCAGAATCCAACATTAACTCGGACAGAGATTAAAAATTCGAGCAGTTGCTACATGTGGCTATTTCGATATGACAAGGACTGGCTAAACCAGCACTTACCAAAACGAGAGCCTGCTAAGTACCATCAATCTATTGATTGGAATCTGGCAGATAAAAAGCTGGCTAAACAAATTAAGCGACACGTAAAGAAGGCTACTTCAGTTTCACACGTCGAAAGGCAGGTGGACTCACAACACTCATTAATCAAAAACAGAAAACGCCTACCCCTTTCGGTTAGGCAAGCGGAAAAAATCGTCTCAAAATCCCAAAATTAGGAACAATTACTATGAAATTTCTCGGTACATTCAAACAAATTTTCGAAGCACACGAAGTCAAACCTCGCTTACGTGACATCGCGATGTTTGTGACTCTTAATAATACAAGGCTCTATCCGAGAGAGCAGTTTGATGAAAATGGAGACATTCATCCGTACCTAGCACCACGTCTTGACCTGATTAAGATCATCAAACAAAAAAACTCAGTTAAGTGGTTCTTTACTGAAAGAACTTATCAAATTTGGGATTACAAAGTACCTGTTAGGCGCCCAGCTTTCCTCAAGGCACGCATGAAGCAATACATGAAAGCCGAAAAGTTGTTTGAGCAAAGTCGTAACTATGTCACAGCTAGCCCTGCATCACTCTTAAGAAGAGACGATGAAGCGAAAGTGTTCAACATGTTCTGTGATTACATGCTCACATTTAATCAAATCGCTGTTGAGAGCAAATCTATAACATTGAATGAATGGCTTGTGTGGTATTCAGACATGAGGCGTATTGAAGCACAAAAAGAAGAAAACAAAGAAAAACAAAGACGTCACCGAGAAGTTATCGCTGAATGTAACAAATTGGAAGATGACCAAGACTCAACCGACGAAAATTAACCGTATGATGACCAACGCAATGATCGCTGTGAGGAGATCTGATGAATAAGCTCGAAACTAAGCGATTAAAAGCTATTGTCTCGCTTCTCAACGGCCTAGAACTCATTTCTCATGAGGAGTTACCCGAAGAGCAGCACAACGCTCTTTGTATCAATGTGAACGGCTGGAGGCACTACCCGTCCTTTCAGTTCGATGAGCATTTTAATCTTATAGATAACCTCAGAAACAATCTTAGTCTCATGCGAGAAGGCCGAGACGACACTGATATTCTACTTTGGATGATCTCCGAGAAATCGGTATTGGTGGAGCGAGCTGTTGCTCCACCAGCATTAGTTTCCAAGTACCTAGATAAAGGCGACTTAGCGGGCTACGAGAGATTGGTCTCAGCAGAAGCGCAAAGTCATAAATACGTAACCGCCAAACCCTGTGACTTGATTGATGACCCGTTGTTTGAGGTGTTCCTTGAGGACTGGTTAAGGCCTGACGAAAGAGTAATCAGAACTTATGCATTGAAACCATAACTGATTTCCAAGCTCAATACCTCCAAAACTTGAGGCCAACACTAGTAACTTACTCTATTTTCACTTAGCTTATCATATTGATTTAATGGGCTTTGGTTGGCTCATCGCCTTCGAGTTGAGAGGAGTGGCGATGCTAGAATATGCGTTACATGGCGATTCAAATACCTTAAGGCATGTTGATTCTGTCGAGAATGGCTTAAAGTGCAATTGCGTATGCTCTGGTTGTGGAGATCGCTTAGTAGCTAAAAACAATGGAACTAGTGGTACAAGACATCATTTTGCACATGATTCGAAAGACGAAAACAGTAACTGCTTAATGACTCAACTCCACTTAGTCGCACAACACTTTTTTCTTGAATCGCAGCCCCTTTATCTTCCGCCAGCATCCTTTGAATACAAAGGACAAACACTGAGCCAATGCGAAGTATCAGCAAATGTTCGAGGTGGAAACCTAGAAGTACGCTTAGACCGCTATATCGCGGATGTACTTCTCGAAACCGAACTCGGTGACATAGTGATCGAAATATTCGTCACTCATGAAAATGAAGCTGAAAAAACAACCTACTATCAAC
>NZ_WXWS01000378.1:0-6896 GCF_009904715.1 Vibrio sp. V42_P2S4T144
GGAAAGAACCCATATTTCGAGCATAGGATAGCTCGCTTTTTCGTTACGTCGTTCTTGGAGTTTGAGTCAGTGACGACGCTATGAGTCTAGCATCTTGAACTCGATTGGGCGTATTAATTATAAAAGTAAAGCAGTGCTGAGCTAGGATAAACTTCAACGTAAAGGTGACGGTATGAATATACAATCAGCCATTATTGAATATGCGATAGCGATTATAGGCTTACTTTTGACGGGCGTTACCCTCTGAGCATGACTGCCCCAGAGGATAGAAAGCGCATTAGCTTTTTGCTAACGATTGATGTTGTATCGAGCCATTGCAGCTTCTTCTGACGATACAACCGTTTTACCAATTGGTGCGAGTGAAATAACCGCTAGCTTGAGGTGTTGGAGCGCAAACGGAATGCCGATTATGGTGACAAAGCATGCTGCGGCAGAAAGTACGTGACCGATAGCTAACCAAAGGCCTGCAAATACAAACCAAAGGACGTTACCAATAACGCCGAGCGGACTCGTGCCAATGTCCATTTCATTGGTCAATTCATCGCGTGAGATGGCCTCTTTACCGAATGGGAAGAAGGAAAAATTACCCATAACGATACACGCACGCCCCCAAGGTATTCCGATGATGCTAATAAAGGCCAAAATACCAAAAAACCACCATAGCAACCCCATAAATACGCCACCAAATACAAACCAAATGATGTTACCAAGTGTTCTCATTCTATTTCCTTTATTCTTGAATGTGATGATTCAGATACCTGAGAGCAGCGTAAAACAAATCTAAACCGTCTGTTTTGTCGATGTGTGCTTCCGTGCCCTCATTGACCTGATTGATAGAATAATCGCCGCAGTCTTAACAGAGAATGAATGCCTTCCTTAAGGCAAGTCTTTTTAGTATAGAGCGTAATACTCAATCAAGCATATAGCCAAGAATCGCATTATCTAGAGACAACTTTCTCGAGATATTGACAAATTTGCTCTGCCAATCGATGGCTGGCAATGTTGCGTGTTACTACTTCATCAGCAATATTTCCAGACTCAACGACGCCAAACCAGTCGAGCAACATCGAATGGAAACCTTTACTCGTCAGCATTGGCGTCCAGTCTTTCAAATTGATTTTTTGCTCTTGGTTAGCTTGCCATAGTTTGCCTTCAACGAAGGAGTCGAACTCAACTGCCTTGTTTGCATAACAAGCTTGAACGCGCTCTGTAGTGATACCGAAGTGGCGATTCATCGAGGCGTGGAGCAAAGTATCTCCATGTTGCCACTGAATATCTAAACGCGCCAACTGATCACCTTCAAGTTGATGAGTTACATAAGCATCTTTTAGATCGGCTTTGGCTGTGACGTTAACGCTGTCTAATGGGTGAATAAAATCATCAAATATAAAGGTACGAACATCCCCCGGTAGTTGGTGACGGTTCTTTTCCCAGCGTAGCGACTTTAAGTCATATATGTTGCCTTGCTGCACTTGTGGCATATGTTGGTTGTAAAGTGGAATGTGACGACGGTTAAAGCCCACATAGAGTGGCTGTCTCTCTTTTTCGGCAATGTCGTACAGCTTTTCCACGTCATCAGCACTATTCGCTAATGGTTTGTCGACAAAGGTTGGAATTCCATGCTGCAGAAAAAATGCCGCTATTTGAGGGTGTACGCTTGTTGCCGCATGAATCATGACGGCATCGACGCCAAAGTGTAGAAGTTGCTGGTAGTCTTGGCAGATCTCTGAGATTCGATACTGCTTAGCCAGGCTCTCAAGTGTGTTTGGGTTGCGGGTACAAAATACAAGTTCGATATTTGGAAGCTGAGTGATAACAGGAAGGTATGCTTTCTGAGCGATATCCCCTAGACCAATAATACCAATTTTCATCCTAGTCCTTTCTCGATGTATGGATCGCGGACTGTCAGTATAACGCTTGGCGCGGCGATGAGTTTAAATACCTTGTTAGAAAAAGCCTGGTTCACACTTTGAGCCAGGCTTTATTGAATGATTTAGGAAACGGCTCGGCAGGCTTTGAATATATCTAACTTGCTATCGTAGGCTTGAGTTTGTACATCCATAATGCCTAATAAAGAGTGGAACACGTTATCATGTGAGTATTGGCCTGCATTCTGTGCTTGTTTATACAAACAGTCGGTATTGATCTGCTTCGCTTGTTTAAAGCCCGAAGACAGCCACATAATCAAAGGAACACGTTTTTGGAAATCTGGTGCAAGGCCATAAGGCATACCATGTAAGAACAATCCGTTTTCGCCTAGTGACTCACCGTGATCCGATATGTAAATTAGCGCGGTATTATACTCAGACTCTAACGCTTTAAGTTTTTTGATGGTTTCTGCCAATACAAGATCTGTGTAGCGTATTGTATTGTCATATGTGTTCACTATTTGTTCGATGCTACAGTTTTCGATGTCTGCACGTGGACAGTCTGGTTTAAAGAAGGCGTTGTCTCTTGGGTAACGCTGAAAGTAGGTCGGACCGTGGCTTCCTATAAGGTGCATGGCGACCACTCGGTTACCGTGCATATCCGCGACTTCCTGATCAAAATGATCTAATAGCGCCATGTCGTAACAAGTTTGGCCATTACACATAGGGCTTACTTGCTTTCGATCCACTTCAATCTTCTTGATCTTGTGGGCTACTTCTTTATCCCCACCGTCATTTTCTTTCCAAATGAGGTCAACCCCAGCGCGCTGCATTATATCGAGAGCATTGTCCTGGTTATCCGCTTTGGTGCGTTCAAACTCGTTTCGCGTGAGCTGTGAAAACATACAAGGCACAGATACAGCAGTCGCGGTGCCACAAGATGCGACGTCTTGAAATGAGATAACATCCAATTTACTAGTATAAGGGTTTGTCTCTCGTGTATAGCCATTGAGTTGGTAGTTCTGCGTTCGAGCGGTTTCTCCTACGACAAAAACCAGTAGTGTTGGTTTGCGCTGTGCTTGCTGTACGGCGCTATCTGACTGCTTTGCATCTGTGCCGATTTCTCGATATGGCTGTGGCGTGGTGAAATATTTCTCCTTCACATACCCGGTCGCGCTGTAAACGAACTGGGTGGGTATGATGATTTTTTTTAGGTGGCTATTGTTGCGCCCTACAGATGCGTAGTCTTGATAGTACACGCTGGCAATGACGGCGATGACAGCTAGCGACGACAGCATCGATACTAATTTGGTAACAGAGAAGTACAGTAATTGGTGACGTTGAGATTGCAGCTTGACCTTAAAGACAATTATCGCTGGGATAACTCCCATAATCAGCGTCCAAATTACAGAGTGAGCACTCAGGTAAGAACTCGCCTCGCTCGAATCGGTTTCAACAATATTGGCAATCATTCCAGAATCGAAAAGTGTGCCATAGTTATAGCTTGCGTAGCTCACCATACTTGAAACAATGATTAAAATTATAAAGAACGGCTTGCCGATCCAAGGCCAACTAAATAAATTAAAAAGGAAATTGAGCGCGGCAAGAAAGAAAATTGGTATTGTGATAATAAATCCAATCTTGACATTATCTAAGTGTGTAAAGATGCCGATCAGTTCTTTATAAATAGGGATATTTACGACGAGAGCGAAATACAGCGCCAACAGGAAAGTAAAGGTAACGTAAGAGATACCTCTCTGTTGTAAATCATGTGTCTTCATAATGAGTGTCTTGAATAAAAATTAGAGCAAGAACGAAGCCCAAATAAAAAGGGCAAGAGTTAACGCAACAAATACTGCTGCTGAGCCAATATCTTTGGCTCTACCACTGAGCTCGTGCCAGTCATCGCTAACACGGTCGACAACCGCTTCTACGGCGGAATTAATGAGTTCGACGATCAATACCAAGAACAGGCTACTGATCATCAGCACTCTTTCATATGTGGTGACAGGAAGGAAAAAAGCACAGACGGAAAGCACCAAGGCGAGAATCAATTCTTGTCTAAAAGCGGCTTCGTGTGTCCATGCGGCTTTCAATCCTTGAAATGAATAGCCGGTCGCATCCATGACACGGCGTATACCTGTTTTACCTGGCTTCAAAATATGACCTTACAATTTAAGCATTGGGATGGAACACATATCCCAGAGAGGTAACGAGATTAATCGTTACAGCGTGAAACATTTGTGAATAGAATCCATCGCGCGATAATTTAAGAAAAGTGCTTATTTAATCAAGATCGTAGACGGTATAGCCTTTGTTCTGGAGACATTTACGCAATACGAGAGATTGGGTTTTGGTTGAATCATTTGTTCCACTCAAAGCACCAGCTCCAGCTCCTACAGCTCCGCCGGCAGCAGCACCGACAGCCGCTCCACCTAATCCGTCTTCTAGCGCACCAGCAGCTGCGCCGATCAATGCGCCTGTAACTGCCCCATTAGTGGCTTCAGATTTCGCTGCCTCTGATTTGTCGACATTTTCTGCATAGCCTTGGCAGTAAAGAAAGTCTTGTTCATATGTACTAGGGTCAACATTGGTCATGTCGACGACAGGTTTTTGGTTGTAGGCGCAAGCTGTAAGTGCAGAAGTAAGCGCCATAATCAGGATAAAAGATTTATACATGAGTACTATCCATTTAGTGTGTGAATCTTATGGATTAAATGTACACTGTTTTATTGTTGGGCTCTGTCGCTTGAGTGTATTGAAGTGTCGTCTTCTGTAAACGGGGTAGGAAGGTTAAGTTAACTGTCTGATTTTTTGAGGCTAAGTGTGAAACAAGCTCCTCCAAGTGGGCTATGGCAAATCGAAACTTCTCCACGTTGAAGCTCCATTATCTGTCTGACAATCGCCAAACCGAGCCCAAACCCGCTCGTCTTTTTGTTGCGAGATTCATCCGCGCTGTAAAATGGTTCGAATAGATGAGGCCAATGCTTTTCTTCAATACCTATGCCATCATCATGAACATTGATGAAGCAGCGGTGCTGATCGTGTTTTATCTCCACTAAAATCTGCTTATCTGCGTACCGCATTGCATTGCGCAGCAAGTTATCTAAGGCTCGCTTTAACAATTTTGGGTCAGCAAAGGCGAGAACGTTTTCTGAGTTTACTTCTTGAAGCGAGATAGCGAGCGTAGTCTCTTTTTGCCATCTCTGTCGTAATTCTTTGACTAAGTTGAATAGGACGACTTCTTCTTGAGTTTGTAATGCTGTGTCAGGACGCTCCATCTTTGCGTAGTAAAGCAATTCTTCAACCATTTCTTCCATCTCGTCAATGTCTTCGACGATACTGTAAACATACTTTTTCTGTTGTTCAGTTAAGGTTGAATCCGATAACAAATCTGCTTGCCATTGTAAGCGGAAGATTGGGGTACGCAATTCATGTGCAACGGCGTTAGTTAGCATTTTATTGCTAGTGATCAAGCGAGATACTTTATCGGCCATCGTGTTAAAGCTTTTGTTTAACGTCCCAACAGACTTAGCGCTTGAGGTACTAGCTCGAGCCTTGAAGTTACCTGAGGCAAACTCAACGGTCACTCTCTCTAGCTCTCGAATCCGACGGCTTAAGAACCAGATCAACAATATGCAATACAGAGCAAATCCAGCTAAAAAGAACAACCAAACGATATTGTCATCAAAGTTGGCTGCTTTAACCACAGGACTATTCGGATTATCGCTCATTTTAAAGATAGGCGTGCTCGCATCTAGGCGGAACCAGATATCCCTTTCTTCATCGTAAGCGACGTTAACGGAGGTATCACTTTCAAACGCCTTTTTGATGTCTGTTGGAAGCTCTTCAAGCGTATGAGGCACCAACAAACGATGGCTTGATGTGGCAAATTGTTCCAACTGTTGTTGAGTATATTCTAATCCGTGTTCTTTATAGATAGGGTAGATCAGATCGTGAAAAGCTTGACCCTCATGCTCTTGTAACAGGTAGTCATAATCTGTGTTGATCTCATAAACTAAGAACTCGTATCCCCACAAGCTAGCCATAAACAGAATGATAAGGCCAACAAAGCTTTCCAGATAAATCCGTCTCATTATTCATTCCATGCATCAGGCATAAATAGGTAGCCTTTGCCGCGAACGGTAATGATTTTTTGTGGTGAGCAAGAAGCATCGCCTAGCTTCTTTCTCAGTGTCACTATGCGATTGTCAATGGTGCGGTCTGTTCCATCGTATTCAATACCACGCAGTGTTTTGGTCAGCCACTCGCGTGATAGTGTTTTTTCAGCATGCGTTGCAAGAACCCACAACAAATCGAACTCGCCGTCTGTCAGCGCAATTTCTTCTTGGTTCATTACGCACGATTTACGCAATCGGTTTAAACACAGAACACCAATTTGTAGGCCGTTTTCGGACTCGGTAGGCGCCGCCTCTTTTCTTCTTAATAGCATGCGAATACGAGCCAGCAATACGCGAGGTTTGATGGGTTTAGTAACAAAGTCATCTGCGCCTATTTCTAATGCGGCGACATGATCGAAGTCATCATCACTTGCTGTCAGCATCAACACTTTGCCTTTGTAGCATTCTCGGATTTGACGACATACACTCAGACCATCTTGCCCGGGTAGCATCAAATCTAACAGCACCACGTCTGGTTGTGTGTCAATAATCGCATTGGGTGCGTCCGTCCCATTGTCGATACATTTGACCTGAAAACCTTGTTCAACAAAATACTCTCCCAACATAGTTTGTAATTTGGGATCGTCTTCCACAATGATTAGAGATGGTTTGATTTGTTGTGCGTTCATTTAAGTGATGTATACAATATTTAATATCAATGGAACTTAAACAAATTTACGAATTATTTCAAATAAAGCTTTCTCAGAATAAGGTTATCGGATGAGTTAACTGGATAAAATTGCCAATTAATGATTTAAATCTAATCACCAATCACATTTCGAGAGATGTAAAAAGGCGCAACGTTTGCGCCTAGGTATGGAATCTTAAAGCGAAATTACCGCTTATT
>NZ_WXWS01000560.1:0-6861 GCF_009904715.1 Vibrio sp. V42_P2S4T144
AAGCTGGTTTAATCGTTCATTGAGCATAAAGTGCTCCCATCTCATTCGACTTTGTTTAATCGGGGCCCGTATGTTTTTCTCAAAACGCTTTTTTCCTTACTTTGTGACGCAATGCCTTGGCGCACTCAATGACAACATCTACAAAAACGTTCTGTTATTGATGGTGACATACAGCCAAATTGATAACCTACCAATATCCGTCAATCTATTCGTTAATTTGGCGGCAGGCTTATTCATCCTACCTTTCTTTCTATTCTCAGCGCATGCTGGTGCCGTCGCTGACAGCATGGACAAAGCCAAATTAATCCGACGTCTAAAGCTCATCGAGCTGGCTATCATGTCTTGCGCAGCAACCGCTATTGCCACCCAAAGTGCCATGCTGATGCTGGTTCTGCTGTTTATGACAGGCACTCAATCGGCCTATTTTGGTCCCGTGAAATACGCCTTGCTACCACAAGCGCTCAAACCAAATGAGCTTGTTAAAGGAAATGCTTGGGTTGAAATGGGCACGTTCCTTTCGATTCTTATAGGTACGCTTAGTGCAGGCCTGCTGCTATCCATTCCTAATGGTACCTTGATTGCTTCTTGTGTCGTGATTACCTTGTCTTTGCTTGGGTTCATGAGCAGCGTGAATATTCCAGCGATGCCTAGCCAATCAAATGACAAAGCGAAATTTGAACCGATTTCTGGTTTAAAGAACACGTTAAAAGTGGCAAAAAAGCAGAGAGGCATCTGGATGTCTATTCTTGCCATCAGTTGGTTCTGGTTCATGGGTGCGACTTACCTAACTCAATTCCCTAACTTCGCACGCGAACATTTGTTCGCAGATAGCACTGTCGTTTCTTTACTGTTGGCATTGTTTTCCATTGGTATCGCTACAGGCTCTTGGTTGTGTGAAAAGCTCTCTTTCAACCACGTTGAGCTTGGTATTTTGCCATTCGGTATCCTTGGTCTGACAGTCTTTGGCGTCGACTTGCTATGGGCAGTCCCAAGTTATCCATCACTTCCGGTGCACTTTTATGATGTTCAAAGCTTCGTTGCTGAATCAAAACATCTACGCGTCATGATTGACCTGTTCCTTGTTGGTGTAAGCGGCGGTGTCTTTATTGTTCCTCTTTATGCGTTCATCCAATCGCGTTCAAACAAAGGGGAGTGTGCACGTGCCATTGCTGCTAACAACATCATGAATGCGTTGTTTATGGTGGTGTCTGCTTTGGTTTCGATCGTTGTACTCAGCGTACTGGAGCTTTCTATTGTGGAACTGTTTGCCATGATGGCAATAGGTAACTTCTTCGTGGCGATCTATGTCTATCGCCAAGTATCGGAATTTACACAACGCTTTATCAGTTATTTACTCAGCCATTGTATGTATCGTGTGTCCGTAAAGGGGCGCCAACATATTCCTGAACAAGGTGCTGCGTTAATCGTGGCTAACCATGTTAGCTATGTCGATGCATTGATTTTGATGGGAACCTCTACTCGCCCGGTTCGTTTTGTGATGGACAAGTCCATCAGCGAGCTACCTGTTCTTAAATATGTATTCCGTCATGCCGGTGTTATCCCGATCTGTTCTCCACGCAAGTGTGCCGACACTTACCGACGAGCATTTGAGCAGATTGAACAAGCACTTAACGACGGTGAGGTTGTCTGTATCTTCCCTGAGGGTCGTTTAACGTCTAACGGTCAATTGGGTGAGTTTCGCCCTGGTGTGGAAAAAATCCTTGAACGTAACCCTGTACCTGTCATCCCTATGGCGTTAAAAGGGCTTTGGGGTTCTTTTTTCAGCCACAAAGGCGGACATGCTCTCACAAAACGACCGACTCGTTTTTGGTCAAAAGTGGATGTTGTAATCGGTGAAGTGTTAAGTCCTGCGTCTTTAAATCGTCATCAATTGCAACAACAAGTACAGGATTTACTGGGCTGAGTCGCTTGCTACAGCAGTCAAACTTTGCAGCAAAACGTAAATATGCACCACAAAGCACAAGTAGTTCTTTGTTAATTAGAGTAGGATATCTACGACGTCATAAATCTAGGAGGTATTATGAAAATCATCATCTTACATGGTCTTTATATGCATGGGCTGGTCATGCAGCCTCTTAGCCAAAAGCTGAGAAAACTCGGATACGAAACGCAAGTACTCAGCTATAACACTGTTGCTATCGATGAGTCTTCACTGTTTGATTCTATTGATCATTCGCTTAATCCACTGACCACAAACGTGCTCGTGGGACACAGCTTGGGAGGCTTGATGATTAAGCGCTATCTCGCCAACAGAAAACCGAGTACTAACTTAATCTCTCATGTTGTCGCTATCGGTTCGCCTCTTAAAGGCGCGTCCATTGTAGGTCGAATTCAAGATCTCGGATTGGGTGCAATTTTAGGCAATTCGCCACACCACGGATTAAACAAACATGATGACGCCTGGGATTTCCCTCAAAAACTCGGCAGTATCGCAGGAACGATGCCGATTGGCGCTCGCCCATTGTTGATCCGTAATGACAACACCATGTCGGACGGTACCGTTACCGTAGAAGAGACAAGACTGGACGGTATGCAAGATCATATCGAAGTGAAGCAAACGCATACGAGCCTGATTTACAACACCTTCGTGCCGCAGCAGATTGATCACTTTATTCGCACAGATTATTTCCGTCGATAGCACACTTTTCCATCATACAGATGGAATCGACTTTCCAAGCTATTCAGTTCGCAGTACTATCCTAGCTCCACTTCTTCACAACTTGGATGAAGTGGTACATTTTTAATTGTTCTCAGGGCGGGGCGAAATTCCCCACCGGCGGTATACTTTTTCAAGTGAGCCCGCGAGCGCTCGATTCGTCGAGGTCAGCAGATCTGGTGAGATGCCAGAGCCGACGGTTATAGTCCGGATGAAAGAGAATAAGAATACACCAGCATAGCGAGTCAGATCGCTAAGAATGCTGGTGCACTTCTTTTTGATCGTATTTTACGGCGATCTCTCATACCGCCCTGATTCTGGTGAAATTTAGGAGTTAACCATGAATCAGTCATCACTACTTGCCGAATTCGGCGACCCAATTACTCGCGTTGAAAACGCACTTATCGCTTTAAAAGAAGGCCGTGGCGTACTGCTTCTTGATGATGAAGATCGCGAAAACGAAGGCGATATCATTTATTCAGTCGAGCACCTCACTAACGAGCAAATGGCATTGATGATCCGCGAATGTAGCGGCATCGTTTGTTTGTGCTTAACAGATGCTCAAGCAGACAAACTGGAACTGCCTCCAATGGTGGTAAACAACAACAGCGCAAACCAAACCGCATTTACGGTTTCTATTGAAGCGAAAGTTGGTGTAACAACGGGTGTTTCAGCAGCAGACCGCGTAACGACCATTAAAACGGCGGCAAACCCGCACGCAAAACCGGAAGATCTTGCTCGCCCGGGTCACGTATTCCCTCTGCGCGCACGTCCAGGTGGTGTAATGACTCGCCGTGGTCACACAGAAGGTACGATTGATCTGATGCAAATGGCAGGGCTTCAACCCGCTGGCGTACTGTGTGAAGTGACCAATCCAGATGGCACGATGGCAAAGGCACCGGAGATCGTAGCATTCGGTCGCCTGCACAACATGCCGGTACTGACGATTGAAGACATGGTAATGTACCTGAACCAGTTCGAGTTGAAACTGGCATAGTCAGATCTCAGCTCTTGAAAAAGCCGCGCATTTGTGCGGCTTTTTTGATCGATCCTCTTTGCACTTAAGTAGTTATACTTATTGAAAACAAGGGGAACAACACCATGAAAGGATTACTGAACTTCGCCGCTCTCGTTAGCTTTCTCTCCATGAATTCGCTTGCTCTTGCATCTGAGTGCCCTGATATTCTTCAAGGTAAGCAAAGGTTGTTAAACTCAACGGAAGAAGTCGATCTATGCGAAAGCTTTAAGGGAAAGACACTACTAATCGTCAATACAGCAAGCCAGTGCGGCTTCACTCCTCAGTTTGAACAGTTAGAAACCCTCTATCAAACTTACAAAGACCAAAACTTCACCGTTATCGGTTTCCCGAGCAATGACTTTCGACAAGATAGAGGAAGCGAAACAAACACAGCGAAAGTCTGTTATCTCGATTACGGGGTCACCTTTCCAATGATGGCTCGCTCTTCAGTATTAGGTGTAGATGCGAACCCAGTCTTCAACCAGATTACTAACCAAGCAGGCATAAAACCAAAATGGAACTTCTACAAGTTTCTAATCAGCTCTGAAGGTAAAGTTATTGCTACTTTTCCAAGCTCCACATCACCGACAAGTACTACGCTTACCAATATGATAGAGCAACAATTATAAGGTGACGACCATGACAACACGCTCAACCATGCTACAACTCGGTTACTTAGGCCTGGTTCCATTTGTGTTTAGTTTAGGGCTGATTTTCACTGACATCTCATTCTTCAATTTAAGTGGTCAGCAATTTTTCATCGCATATAGCGCCGTTATATTAAGTTTTTTATCCGGCATCCTTTGGGGTAATGGCATTGAGCATTACTACCATCGCCTTAGCCGAAATATATTAATTCTCAGCAACCTTTTTGTCTTACTGGCTTGGGGCGCATTACTGCAGGGCCACAAACATTACGCAGTCGCAACCCTACTCTTAGCAATTGGGTACCTTGCTGTTTGGTATGCAGAAAAGCTCGTGAGGAAAGTCGAACAAGACGCCGAGCCCAAGGGATATCAAGGAATGAGGAGCAAACTGACCTTCGGCGTAATCGTAATGCACGGATTGGCTTTAGTTTCATAACCTGGTCTGTCCAGTACTAAGATCACAAAAAAACGTCTTTTTATAAAACAATGTTCATTTCGTGAATGCACACATATTTTGAACACTGTTTTGTTTCATTTATGAACCAATCCACATATAAGTAATTCAAAGCATTCACAAAGGATATGAATATGTTTTTTCGCAAACTTTTGTTTAGCACTGCGATGATCAATGCAACGACAGGTTGCGTGTCTTACCAAGCACAACAAGCCGCCGCTCAAACAGTAAATAATACAGGAGCCGTGCTTACCAATGTGATTAAAACCACGATTGCTCAGCCATGTAATGTTGCAATCACTGCTGCTAGCTTGTTTTATCCGCATGCCATATTTATGACTAGTGTTCCGACTCAAGCATGTACAAGCGTTCTTAGATAATACGAAAGTGATAAGCATAAAAATGGCGACTCTACCGTCGCCATTTTTAAGCTTCAATGCTATTTACAGTTACAGCGTCAATAAGTAATTAACTAATTGATTGTACTCGTCGTAAGTACGAATTTCGTTGGCCAAAACAATGTATTTATTGTTCACAACCACACCCGGAACCCCTCTTAACGTGCTGGCAGAGAATTGCTTATCAAAACCTTTCTGCATTGAGTTTACGGCGAAACTGTTGTACGCCGCATCAAACTTCTTACCTTCTACGCCATTATCAACGAAGAGTTGTTTCAGCTCAGCTTCGTCTTTTGGCGCTTGTCGCTTTTGATGAATTTGGGCAAACATGGCAGGAATCATTGTATCTTCAACTCCTAGCGACACCATCGTCGCGTAGGACTTGGCCATCGGAATCGCCATATCTCCGCCCATGAACCCCACATGCACCTTTTCAAACTTTGCCTCTTTTGGCAGAGCAGGTTTTAAACGCTCAATAAGCGACTCAAACTTGTAGCAATGTGGGCAATAAAAAGAAAAGAATTCCGTCACAACAGGTTTCGATGCTTTCTTTACATCCAGAACTTTGTAGTGCTTCCCTTCTTCAAATTGCGCTGCATGAGCGGTAAAAGTCAGTAAAAGTGCACTACATAAGGCAAGTAGTTTTTTCATTGTTTATTTCCTTGTGGCATTCAAATGCCAAATCATTTCATTTGGTAAAAAGGGGTAAACCCCAAGTAATTTGAGATGAGGAATTAAACAATCGGAGGACGATAAAGCTTGGTGATCACTGTCACTACTTTTTCGACTAGAGGCCTACCAATCAAGGCAAGGCTATAAGGAAGAAGCAGTAAGTCGTTTTGAGATAAGTTGGCGGGAATTTTGACCATGCAGGAAGAGCTACAACTCGTGTGAGATTGTTGTGCCTTATTGATGGCTGACTCATCGTGATGTGATTCTACGCAGTCGTCATTGACGCCAAGTTGTTTGTGCAGAGCAGCCTGTTGAACAATAAGATCGCGTACTTCAATTGTTTTCATCGGAGCGGAAGCCTGCGCCACAGGAGCGACACTACTCAAAAGCATAGCAACTAAGCAAACTATCGCAGTCAACAATGTACGGTTCAACTTCAACATAGCTACATCAAGGAAAATGGTGATTTAAGATAATACATGATAACGGTTTGACTTCAAGATACGGACTCTCGGCTCGCTAACAAACTCTGTTCTTTGACCATTTTAGGCTAGTGAATTTTCTCTCTAACGATCCCTCAGTACACGAAACCAGCACAACGAACTATTCACCGTTCGGATACTCCCCTCATCAGATACCAGCAACAATTCGATAAAACTTGAAATCATTATGAAACACGAGTAATAGTTAGAACAGTTTTTGTACGAACAAGGAAAGATCAATGCTTAAAAAGAGATTCTTTAAGACAAAAGATGAAGTCGAAGTCACGTTCGAGCTAGATAAAGATCAGTGGGACTCTGTCCAAATTGCTGGAGACTTCAACAACTGGCAACCAGAACCGATGAAATTAGTGAAGAAAAGTCGTCAGTTTAAATTTAAAACCCGCTTACCTAAAGCGCAGAATGTTCAGTTCCGTTACTTGCTCGATGACGCGAAGTGGGAAAATGACCCACAAGCTGATGCTTACGTTCCAAATGCATTTGGCAGCGACAACA
>NZ_WXWS01000254.1:0-6849 GCF_009904715.1 Vibrio sp. V42_P2S4T144
GCCGCTATCTTGGCCTCGTTAGCTGGGTGTGCTACGCAACCTGCACCAGAATGGAATGCCGATACAACCTATAAATTGACCGTGTTGCACACTAACGATCATCATGGTCGCTTTTGGCAAAATCGATACGGTGAATATGGCATGGCGGCGCGTAAAACGTTAATCGATGATTTGCGCGAAGAAATACAGGATGAGGGGGGCAGCGTGTTACTGCTTTCTGGTGGTGACATCAACACAGGAGTACCTGAGTCTGATTTACAAGATGCCGAGCCGGATTTTAAAGGCATGAGCAAAATTGGTTACGATGCGATGGCTCTAGGTAATCATGAGTTTGATAATCCATTGGACGTGCTATTCAAGCAGCAAGAGTGGGCAAACTTTCCGATGTTGTCTGCCAATATTTACGATAAAAATACTGGCAAGCGTTTATTTCAACCATACGCGATGTTTAACAAGCAAGGCATTAAAATTGCGGTCATTGGTCTTACAACCGAAGACACTGCGAAACTTGGCAACCCTGAATTCATTGAACAAATTGACTTCCGTGACCCAAAAGAAGAAGCCAAGAAGTTGATTGCAGAACTGAAAGAGACAGAGTATCCAGATCTGATTTTTGCTGTCACGCATATGGGACACTATGAAAATGGTAATAGAGGCATCAATGCTCCTGGCGATGTGGCGTTAGCTCGTTATTTGAATGACGGCGATCTCGACATGATCGTTGGAGGACACTCACAAGAACCTGTGTGCATGGAAGGTCCAAACGTTATCAAAAAGAACTTTAAACCAGGTGATGAATGTCAGCCCGATAAACAAAATGGTACCTTTATTGTTCAGGCACATGAGTGGGGGAAATATGTGGGACGCGCCGACTACGAGTTTCGTAATGGCGAACTCTCGATGGTGAGCTACGATCTGATCCCTGTAAACTTGAAAAAGAAAGTTAAAGTTGATGGTCAGTCACAACGAGTCTTTATCCAAGAAGAGATTAAACAAGACGAAATGATGCTTGAGTTTCTTCGTCCTTATCAAGAAAAAGGTCAGGGCAAGCTAAACGTGAAGATTGCAGAATCTAACGGTAAGCTTGAGGGTGACCGCAATGTGGTTCGTTACCAGCAAACAAACTTAGGTCGATTAATTGCAACGGCTCACATGGAACGTGCGAAAGCAGATTTCGCCGTAATGAATTCTGGTGGTGTTCGAGATTCGATTGCTGCGGGTGATATTACTTATAAAGACGTGCTCACTGTTCAGCCATTTGGCAATATGGTTTCTTACGTTGATATGACGGGTAAAGAGGTATTAGATTATCTAAATGTCGTTGCAACTAAGCCTGTTGACTCTGGTGCTTATGCACAGTTTGCCGGCATTGCGATGAGTATCAATAATGGTGAGGTAACCAATGTGTTTATTGGTAATAAGCAACTTCGCTTAGATGGTAATTACCGCTTTACCGTACCAAGCTACAATGCTGCTGGTGGTGATGGTTACCCTAAAATCGACGATCATCCAGGGTATGTAAGTACAGGTTTTACCGATGCTGAAGTTTTGAAGGATTATTTAGAAACACACAGCCCTATTGATGTTAATGAGTATGCCCCTTCAGGTGAAATCACGTATTTAGTTGATACGGCGATTGATCAGTAACCCAACAGAGAAAAAGCGATTGACTCAAACTCGCTGATATCATTAACTAAAAGCGCAGATCCAATTCAGTCTGCGCTTTTTGTTTTTATGAGGAGAATCTTGATGACTCCGGCCATTAGTCTTGCGAAAAAGAAAAAAATTCCACACACCATCCATCAATATGAGCACGATCCTAGAGCCGATAGTTATGGTTTAGAAGCTGCTGAAGTGCTAGGACAGGATCCGAAAACAGTATTTAAAACCTTGTTGTTCTGCTTGAACGGGGAGCCAAAGAACCTTGCGGTTGCGATTATCCCTGTTGATCAAAAGCTGAACCTAAAACTGGCAGCGAAAGCAGCGAAGGGCAAAAAGGCCGATATGGCTGATCCGGAAATCGCGCAAAAGACCACAGGTTATGTCGTTGGTGGAATTAGCCCACTAGGGCAGAAGAAAGCCTTACCTACTTTTTTGCACGAAAGCGCAGCAGAGCAAGACACAATCTGTGTGAGTGCTGGTAAACGTGGTTTAGAAATTGAGTTAGCCCCGAGAGATTTGCTGAGCTTAACTCGCGGTCAGTTTGCACCTCTTTGTTTGTAAACTCATGACAAATAAAAAGGACGCTCATGAGCGTCCTTTTTTGATCTTGCCTGTCAGTTAAGCGTTACTTCTTCAGACTCAATGTACCACCAGTGCGTTTAGCTGGTTTACTTGGTTTCGCGGCATTTGGGTTCATGTAATGCTGCTTGGGCTTACTCGGTGATTGAGGCTTGTTTGCTGAATGCGTATTGCTCGATGCATCTGGTTTACGGTGCGATTTACCATGCTCGCCTTGCGGTCTGCTGCGTTCACCTTGTGATTTCGCTTTGTAATGTTCTTTAGCTGGACGTCCGCCTTCATCATCACGCTGACGACGCTTTTGTTGACCTTTTTTCGAGTTTGGTGCATGACGGAATTCATCAGCATTGTTACCGCGGAAAGTTCGTGTCTTCTGGTTACGACGAGCAGTAGAATCTTGGTTTTCTTCACGGCTATCAAACAGCTTCGCGTCGGTCGCTTTACGAATGTTGCGACCTCTAGAGTCTGTTTTTGATGCTTCTTCTGTACCTACCGAGCCTTCACACATTGCTAGGATCTCTGCCACTTCTTCGTCACTTAGATAACGCCATTTCCCATTGGGAATACCATCAAGAGAGATATTCATGATGCGTACGCGACGCAGCTTGAATACTTCATAGCCCAGCGCTTCACACATGCGACGGATCTGACGGTTAAGTCCTTGAGTGAGCACAATACGGAAAGAGAATTTAGTTTCTTTCGTTACCTTACAAGGTAGGGTGACTGTGTCGAGAATCTTAACGCCACTCGACATCTGTTTGAGAAACTCGCCTGTAATTGGCTTGTCCACGCGTACGACGTACTCTTTTTCGTGGCTGTTGCCTGCGCGAAGGATTTTGTTCACGATGTCGCCATCGTTGGTCAAAAAGATCAGACCATCAGAGGGTTTGTCTAAGCGGCCGATCGGAAAGATACGTTTTTGGTGGCCGATGAAATCAACGATGTTTCCAGGGACGTCTCTCTCAGTTGTACAGGTGATGCCTGTTGGTTTATTGAGAGCGATATAAATCGGCTTCTCTTTTGCTGCCACTGGCTTACCATCCACACAAACATCATCACCAGGTAGCACTTTTGTCCCCATTTCAGGTTTGTTGCCATTAATGGTGACACGGCCTTGCTCAATCAGTCTGTCTGCTTCACGGCGTGAGCAAAACCCCGTTTCACTGATGAATTTATTTAATCGTTTAGCGTTGTCTTGTGACATTTTTGTCTCCTAACGTTTCACAACGGCGAATGAAGCTCCCTTCCTTTAAGGGGAAGGAAGAATAAGGGCGGGCATTCTAGCATTAGGGTGAAATTTAGCCTAACCGTTTTTGGTGACGTTCGCGGGTTTCTAATTTCTTTTCCGCACTTTTTCTAAGTAGGACGTAAACGGCTCCAGTTCCACCGTGAAAGCGTTGCGCACTATGGACGCATTGGACTTCCTTTATTTGTCGTAGCCAACTGCTAACAAAGCTTTTCATCATTGCAGGTGGATTTGAGCGTTCTCCTCGACCATGGACGATAACGACCGTTCTAATGTCCATTGATAGGCATTGCTTTAAAAACGTCACGACTTCATCACGTGCTTCTTTCAATGTTTTACGGTGCAAATCCAAGCGAGCTTGGATTGGATACTTACCAAGGCGAAGTTTGCGGTAAACCCCGTCCTGTACACCATCACGTTTGAACTCAACAAAGTCCTCTGGCTTGAGCATTTCAGCGTGATCAAGTGATAGGTATTCTGGGTCATCTTCCGTTAACCAGATTGCTGCTTCGCGTTTTGCGAGCTGTGCTTCTGTTACTTGGTGTACTTTTTTGTGTTCGGTGGTGTCTTGAGTGATTGGCTTTACATCGCCCATCATCTGTTGAAATAGATCAAAATCGTCGTCGTGAGACATAGCAGTAATCTCATTAAGAACAGGGAAGAATAATAGGATTATATCAATGAGTGGTGCATTGAGATCAAATAAAAAACCGGAGTAGGCAAGTAACCGACTCCGGTGCAAAGCGTTTCTAGAGCTAAGCGAGATCTAGTGAGGAGATTTGTCGTTCATGATCTTGTATATGAAGAAACCGCCGTAAAATAACATCAGACCAATTGCCCCAAAAATTACTATCATTGACGATAGACCCACTGCATTACCAAATAGGAGATCAAGCCAAAAGTCCATACGTTTCCTCCAAGATGTTCCCGACAGGAATAAACTAAATGGCGGTGTCTTGTTGCACACTGATCTGGATCAATTATGTTGCTAAGGTTAATAAACTGTATTTTGTTGTGAGTTATCAGTCACATTTTACGTGCTAGTGTTCAGTTATTCATCAAACGAATTAAGACCTAAGGTTTTTTTGTAAAAAGCACTTGCGCCACAGTTCAGAATCCGTAATATACGCATTCGTTGACGGGGACAATTCCTCAGTTAAACATCTCGGTGAATAGCGCAGCTTGGTAGCGCATCTGGTTTGGGACCAGAGGGTCGGGGGTTCGAATCCCTCTTCACCGACCATATTGAGAAAAAGGCTCTACAGAAATGTAGAGCCTTTTTCGTATTTGGTGATATTTATTTGGAACCAGAGGATCGGGGTCTGGAATGCCAGTCCTCTGGAAGCCTAGTCGCGTCGAATCCCTACTTCACCGATCACTTTTAGAAAGCCTGCTCAATGAGCAGGCTTTCGTCGTTTTTGGCGCTAGTAATTTTAGACTTCAATAGTATCGAATCAAATTGGGGTTCGCCTGATGTTCGAATATGGCACTTCACCGACACGTATTGAGAGGAAGGCTCTACAGAAATGTAGGGCCTTTTCATTTTTTAGAGCGAGTAAATTTATTACTTGATGTCACACGAGATAGTATTGATAGGAGTTTCAGAAGTAGTGAAACAGACATAAGCGGTCTTTGGGTGATTTGGACCAATCTTGACGTAACCCGCTTTTAAATCGTCTTCATCAAACGTTACTGAGTGAGATTTGCTTGTATTTCCATCATAGTAAACCGCTTCAAAGCCTTGGTTCATCATATGTGCAACGCGATTTCGAGTGTGGGCTGTTGAAAACGTGATGTTCGCGCAACGCATCATTGGTTTTTCGGTAATAAGAAATTGACCACTCTCTTTATCTAAAACACCGCCTTTTACTTCCGGAGTTATATCAATAGCTTGAAAAGATTCTACGTTGCATGGCGGTTTAGCATAAGACAACGAAGAAGTGAGCATAATTCCCATCGTGTATAGGAATAAATATTTAAATTTCATATGAGTTGTTTTGTATCCACTTAGCTTAACGGCGTTTTATAAGAAAGTTTGAATGAATTTTAAATGGTTGTATTTAAATGGCATTTTTCAAACAATTACTAGATATCACAATTTGCTTGGCGCGTCTTACCCAGTGGTTTGATGTTAAATCCCCGATTTTTAAGCAGTTCAATCAGGTTATCTTTACCTACTAAATGCAAGCCACCAACAACAACGGTGTAGCGACCCGATTGTTGAGGTAGAACACTGCCAGTGTCGAGTTTTTTAGCCCAATCTCGATTACGCTCGTATAAAAAGGCTTGGTTAAACTCTTCTGTTGTATGATCGGTCAAAGAGGCTTCGACCAACATGCTACCATCACCACTCTTCCAACTCTCTATCAAGCATTGAACCAACTCTTCTCCGCCATCATATTCTTCAATTGATGAGAGAAGTATCTCTTTACCGCCTTCTGATTGACCTGCGATTAAATCGATTTGGAATTGCACGGACTCTAGTGGAATGACCGGGATTTGCTTTTTATCAGCGAGTCCTATTAAGTGCATGTCGACCCCTTTATCAGAGACATACCCCAGTTTGTTGACTAAAGCGAGTTGGATGGTGAATGCGGCCATCCAAGGTGGGGAATTTAGGAGTTGAGTTTCTGGCAAACCTAAATCTTGGGCAATTTCAATTAAGTGGCGACGTTGAGCTCTGTCTAAAACATCTTTAGAAAGAATGGTTGTTTGTGGGTAAACCAAGCCTTCAGAATTCCTGACGTCTGCTTCAATAATCAACCCTGCGCTTTGGCTTAAATGCTGGATGACCGTTCTAGGGAGTGGGTACATCGTTTTATCCCCCACATGTACCGAGCCAATAATCATAAGTTCGGTTTCCCCTTTTTTTGCTAACCAATGCTGTGGCTCTGCATAAGATGAAAAAGGAGTCAAAGTAACAAGTAGAGATGATATGAGCGTCAAGAGACGAAGCATAGAATGGTCCTCAGATAAGATACCTTTAAACTTTATACGCAAAATAGCGTGAGGTTAAGTGCAATTTCTCCAGTGGGGTATTCGACAAAATCGTCATTTCTAAAAATATTGACGAGTTTTGACGACGAATAAATGAGAGTCACTTCACGAAAGGTAAATAGGTAATTCGCTTACTAATGGCTCACAAAATAATTAGGCGTGATCCAAATCTTACAAAATCAGTCGTAACTCATGAATATAAGTGACCTAGATCGCAGCAAACTCGTCAAAACAAGTTGTTCGATTTTGACGTGTATTGTAACTCCATGAAAGTTAGGTTTTTATTATTTTTCTGAGTGTCATTTTTTGAACTGGATCACTTCCTATTTCTATTTATTTTACGCTTAGAAATAACAGGTTGTATG
>NZ_WXWS01000083.1:0-6780 GCF_009904715.1 Vibrio sp. V42_P2S4T144
GCTTGAATTGATGCAGACACTTGAGAAACTAAATCATCTTTAGTCGCATTATAGGTATCTAAAGGTTGAGCCGCGGCTTCAATTGCTTGGCAAGCGTTCATTAGCGCAGTTAGTCCTAAACTTCCTGCACTGCCCTTTAATTTATGGGCAAGGTTCTTTACTTCTTTACTATCATTGTCCTCAGCAGACGCTTGCAGCTTGCTTAATACATCGGTGCTGGTGGCTCTAAACAGATTAATAATGTGCAACATCTTATCTCTGCCCAAGATTTTCATATCGGACTCAATCACGCTCGGATTAATGATAACCACATCGGGTTCCTTTGTTTTAGGTGCTTGAACGACCTTTGATTGTAGCTCTTGTTCTTGAGGCGAAATTTGATCAAACGGGGTACAGTCGGCATTTTGTGGCAACAACAACGGCTTTCCGTCTAGCGCATCCTGAATCAATGCCGCGAGTGCCTCTTTTGCCAATGGCTTAGGCAAGTATCCGTCAAAACCAGCGGCTAGATAGCGCTCAACTTCTTCCGCAAAAACGTGCGCAGACACTGCAATCATTGGCGTGACGGCAAGCGCTTTATTGGCCGGCTTATCACACTCAATCCGCTTTAAGCGTTGGATCAACTCAGTTCCATCACAATCAGGGAGGTTGATGTCGACCAAAGCGATATCAAAATCTTGTGTGCTGATCAGTTGCTCTGCTTGTGAGCCGTTTTCTGCCATCACGACTTGATGCCCCATGCTTTCTAGAAAACCTTCCGCGACCACTCGGTTGACTTCATTATCTTCTACCAGCAAGACCTTTGCTTTCACTTTGCAACGTGCGGTTGCCACGGTTCCTGTTTCAATAGGTTCGCTTTCCTCTAACGGAATAGAGAACCAGAATCGGCTACCATTTCCCTCTTCGGAATCGACTTCTAAAACACCGCCCATCGCTTCAATGATTCGCTTACTGATGGCAAGTCCAAGCCCCGTACCTCCAGTTTGGCTCATCCCACCTTCAGCTTGCGTGAAGGCATCAAACAACGTTCTCTGGTATTTTTTGGCAATTCCTATTCCAGTGTCTGATACTTCAAACAGGACTTGCGACTCGTCCTCAGGGTTCAGGCTAACGTAGATATCAATTTCTCCTTCGTCAGTGAACTTAATCGCGTTACCAACGAGATTGTTCAGCACCTGACTGATTCTGGTGACATCCCCTTTCCAGTAGCGACTAACATCACTTTCAATATGGTAGGAGAACAGCAGCTTCTTCTCTTGTGCTCGACTGTTCATTAACTGGAAAGTGTCCTCCACCATTTGGTGTAAATCAAAGCCCATGTGACGAATTTCTAAATGCCCCGCTTCAATCTTGGAGTAATCCAGTACATCATTAAGGATCGCGAGCAACGTTTTACCACTACGATTAATGATTTCCGCATAACGCTTTTGAATTGGGTTGAGGCCTGAGTCAATCAACAAGCGTGCTGTCCCCAACACTCCGTTCATTGGCGTTCTTATCTCATGGCTCATCGTCGCCAAGAATGCCGATTTTGCTCGGCTCGCTTGCTCTGCTTGCTTGCGAGCTTTAGCGTGATTCAAAACCTCTTCATTCAAACGGCGGTTTGCTTGTTTTAACTGCGAAGTGCGCTGCTCAACGAGCTCTTCTAAATGCTCTTTATGCTCCTCAAGCTCTCGCTTGGCTTGAGCTTCACCCTCTGCTACCACTTTTAGTGCTTGCGCGGTATTACGAGCCGTGATGATGGCCTGCCCCATATGCGCCAACTCATCTTTGCCTTTCACTTCCAACTCAACCGCTAAGTTACCCTGCGCCACAGACAGCAACGCAGCGGAATATTCAGCTAACCGCTTCACAACAGAAAGGTACACCACACGCCATAAAATCAGCACCAATACAATCAAACCAACAATTGAAATAACGGTTAAAGACCACTGAGCGAATTTCAGTGTGCTGGTCAATTGGTCTACAGCGACGGTAGTGGTTTTGTTTGAATCATCAACCAATTTGTTGACCGTGCCATTAAGCTCTGAGAACAACTCTAATGTCTTTTGCATCAGTTGTTGTGACTGTTCGTTATTCTCGTATTGCTGCATCAGTATAGAAAATACGACCTGACGCTTACCAAGCTCTATGAGCAGTTGGCTCATTTGCTTAGAGCGCGTAGGATCTTCCACAGCGAGTACACGGCGTTGCATGATTTTGAGGTTGCTATCGAAATCACTTTGAACCTGTTGAATTCGCTCAATATTCGTTAATGTCCGAGCCTCTTCAATCTGATTCAACATTTTAAAGGCCAACAAGTGCAGTTCATGCAATCGCTCAGTCAGATCAAGATCGACCTCCACCAGTGCATCTAGCGCCTGATAAACTTGCGATTTTTTATTCGATTCTAATAAGTCATAAATATGCGTGACGTTAGCAACAGCAATGGTGCTTGTATTCTGAACTTGCGTACGAGTTAGTTGTTCTAGCTCTTCACTGAGCAGACGCATTTCTTCAACACGAGTATCTATCTCTTTTGCAAGCCACAGCTTTTTTTCAACCGAAACACCGAGTTCTGCCAAATTGTCGATAACGTTCTGGACGTTATTCTCTAAAGCTTCTAACAATTGAGAATCGAACGACTCACTCCCGAGCTCCTTGATGTGAGTGAGTAAAGACTCGAGCTGTTCGAACAGCACTCGCCCTGACTCCTTTCTTTCCTGCTCGTTTCTTGCGTTCGACAACATTTGTACAGACGAAATAATACGAGTACTCAACTCAGAGACTTGTCTCGCCTCAATCATGGCGGGAATCGCAGAATCCACAACATTTCTTTCGGTTTTGGCAACCAAAGAAAATCCAGACACACCAATAAGTGCCGATAACATGACCAGTATTGCCATCGCAATGAAAGACAACAAAAGTTTACGACCGATGCTTGCAGTTGCTAGCAGCATATTTTCATGACCTTAATGTTCGTGTTCAGCGACATATTACGTTATATTTTGCAGTGTTTACTTAATCTATGCCAACGAACTTCATTTCATGGTTAAAAATCAACACGCATTTCGCACATTTTTCAAACATTCTGCAGCCATTTTAACCCTAGTTGCTTCTTTGCCAGCGGTTGCCGCAGAGAAAATATGTGCAATATACCCTCACCTAAAGGATTCATACTGGTTGTCAGTAAACTATGGAATGGTGTCCGAAGCGAAAAGAGAAGGTGTCGAGCTACGAGTCCTTGAAGCGGGCGGCTACCCAAACAAAACCCGTCAAGAACAACAACTCGCACTGTGTAACCAATGGGGAGCAGATGCGGTTATCCTTGGGACCGTGGACCCACAGGCTTACGAGCATTCACTTAAAAATTGGGTGGGGAATACTCCCGTTTTTGCTACTGTGAACCAACTCGACTTGGATGAAGAACAAAGTGAGTTGCTAAAAGGGACTGTCGGTGTTGACTGGCATTGGATGGGATACGAAGCGGGTCAATATTTGGCAGCTCGCCATCCAAAGGGGTCAGGAAAAACCAACATTGCCTTACTTTTGGGGCCGCGAACTCGTGGTGGTACGAAACCCGTTACTGCCGGATTTTATGAAGCGATACAAGGAAGTGATATCAACATTGTTGACTCATTTTGGGCAGACAACGACAAGGAGTTACAACGTAACCTAGTTCAACGTGTGATCGATATGGGAAATATAGATTACATTGTTGGCAGTGCAGTGGCGATTGAAGCGGCCATCAGTGAGCTGCGCAGTGCCGGCAAAGCTGAGGAGATCGGTTTAGTTTCTGTGTACTTAAGTCATGGTGTATATCGAGGCCTGTTACGTAACAAAGTGCTCTTCGCACCAACAGATAAAATGGTGCAGCAAGGTCGGCTTTCCGTGATGCAAGCAACGTATTACTTAAGAGGTGAAGCTTATGACAAACATGCCTCACCAACCATCAAACCACTGACTCCGAAGACGCTTCATGACGACACGATCGAAGAATCGTTATCTCCGTCAGAATATAGGCCGACATTCCGTGTTAAGGCTGTTGATTGAAAGACCAAAAACGTGTTCTATTGAGCCACAACAATTTTAAAATCATACAAACGGAAACATCTTGATGCAAAAAACCATTCGTACCATGCCAACCCATAAACATGTGGCTTTGGTTGCTCACGACAACTGCAAACCTGAGCTACTTCGCTGGGTAAAAGAAAACAAAGAAAAGCTACAGAGTCACTTCCTTTACGCAACTGGCACGACAGGACACATGCTGAGTAAAGAAACTGGACTTGCGATCAAGAGCATGATCAGTGGTCCGATGGGCGGTGATCAACAACTAGGCGCTCTCATTTCAGAAGGCAAAATCGACGTTCTCGTTTTCTTTTGGGATCCACTGAATGCCGTACCTCACGACCCAGATGTTAAAGCGCTTCTTCGTATTGCTAGTGTTTGGAATATTCCTGTAGCAACGAACCGAGCCACCGCTAAGTTCCTGTTTAACTCCCCTCTTCTTGAGCAAGAAGTAGACATCGAAGTACCGGATTACGAAGCCTATCTTGCTGAGCGCATGTAAGCTTTGATGCCAACCAAATAAAGCAAGGGCGATACCAAGTATCGCCCTTGCTGTTTTTAACATTCTAAACGTTGCATTTAACGGGAAGTCACTATGGGATAGTCACCATTAACGAGCTCTTGAACGAATGCAGATCCCGCACCAGTATGCGTGATCCAAACCTTCTCTTTCGCACGTGTAATCGCCACGTAAAATAGCCTGCGCTCTTCTGCGTAAGGGAATTTGTCTTTGGACTCCGTCAACGCACCATCAATGTGAATTTGCTTCTTCTTAGCGGGGAATTGCCCCTCATCCACAGAAAGAATAATCACAAAGTCAGCTTCGCGTCCTTTACTCGCATGGCAAGTCATAAAGCGAATATCGAGATTAGGGAAACGTCGCAACCAATCGTCGAACAAATCGGGCTTATGATAATGGTTACGTCCTAGCAATAAAACTGACTTGGTTTGCTTGGCTTGTTGATTCAAGTGATCCAAGATCTTTTCCACTTGATTGCTCGGCGCGGTATGTACGCTCTTCTGCTTGCGTTGTTTGTGGCTGTTTAGTGTTTTCGGCAACTGCGATGGGTTTTGCTGCACGAATGTATTCGCTACATCACCAATCTGATTGTTGAAACGATAAGTTGTATCTAAGTGATGAACGGTAGAGTGAGCAAAGCGTTCTTTAAAGCCAGTGATAAGATCGACATCCGCTCCTGCAAACTGATAGATCGCTTGCCAATCGTCGCCAACAGCAAATAACGTGGCACCTGCTTGTTTCTGAGTGGATTCACACAGTGCTTCAATCAATGCCAGACGATCTGGAGAGATATCTTGATACTCATCGACCATAATAAAGCGCCATGGCGAGACAAACTTCCCTTTATTCACATAATCTGTCGCACGACTGATCATGGTTGGGAAATCCACTTGGTTGCTTTCTTTAAGCATTTTCTGCCACGCTGTAAAACATGGCCAGCATAAGGCGAGTTCACTATTTAAACGCGTATAGTCTTGGTGGTTTACGAGCTTTTCTTGTACTTGCTTTTTGGTCAACCCTACCGCCGCTAAATGAGACAGCTGCGAATCTAGCCAAGCGATCAGTTTTGGATTTTCTGAATGGCTTCCTAACTCATCATCCCCTTTTAGGTACGCAATCGGCCATTTGTCTAAATGTTTTTGCCAACGTTTAAAGTTGGTGGGTGTCATCCAATGTTTTTTCAACCAGTCTACACACCATGCCGTTCGTTGATTTTCGTCCAACGCTAAAGGGCTAATTTCGACAGGTTGCTGTTCGACTTGTTTAAGAATATACAAGCCCAACTGATGGAATGTGTTGACGCGCACACCGTCTGCCGCCATGCCCACTTTATCTACTAAGCGTTCTTTCATTTCAGTCGCCGCATCACGACCGAACGCTAACATGAGAAGCTCTTCTGCTTGAGCCTGATGGCTTTGCAACAAATAGGCAACTCGTGCGGTTAAAACGCTGGTTTTGCCCGAGCCGGCACCAGCAAGAACTAAGTTGTGGTCGTCGTTGAGTAATACCGCATATTGCTGGGATAAATTCAAAGGAGAGGATTCAATTTGATTAAACAGCACTTCCCAATTTGGACGTTCTGCTTCTAGCCAATCGCGATTACGCTCACCAAGCGCCTCAGAGGTATCAATGAGCCAAGGCTCTATTTGCGACATACGATTCGGCATTCGCATTTTGGCTTCTTCTAGGGTGGTTTTCATCTCGCTTAACTCTTGGTTAAGACTTTCAACCCAGGAGACCACTTGAGAATGCGATAAGTAAGCAGGCAAGTGCTTTAGTTTGTAAAGCTCTTCTTCCCACTTAGGTAGATACTCAGCCAGTTTTCGGCACTGAGTGTTGTGCCACTCTTGATATTGACGAACGGCCTCAAGCGCGAACTTTCGGCATTGTGGCCACGGTAAACCTTGGACTAGCCAGCTTTGTTGTTTGCCTTCGTGTTCATGAGCAAAAAACTGTAAAGAGCTCCATAATAACCCACGCTTTACGCTAACTTTGCCATTCCAGATCGTAAAAGGAATATGTTCTTCACTGCCTATCGAGCTTAATAAAACACTGTTCTCTTTTATTTCGACGTGATGGTACTCATTTTGAATAAAAAACTGTGCTTTGCTAGTGGCAGTAAGCTGCATGAAACGTGCGCCTTTTAGTTTAGAAGTTGTCGATTTATATCATTTTAAGGCGCTAAATTGTAGCAACGGCGAGCTCCTAAG